>CAJXIL010000069.1 GCA_913054455.1 uncultured Roseobacter sp. | reverse complement strand
CAGCAAAACTCACCGTCACGCCGGACACAGGATTGCCCCCCGCATCCGTCACCAGCGCCACCAGTGCCGTGCCAAAACCGGTGGAGATCGCCGTGCTCTGGCTACCGCCCGTGCTCACCGCCAATGTCGCCGCTGCCCCCACCGTATTGGTCAGGCCAAAGGTTACATCGCTCAGACCCGTGGCGCTGGCCGTCACATTATAGGCCCCCGCCGTGGCATTCGCCGTTGCCGTCACCGAGGCCAGGCCAGAACCATCCGTCACATCAGAGGCCGCCGACAGCGCCGCCGAAGCGCCAGAACCCGGCGCGGCAAAACTCACCGTCACGCCAGACACAGGATTGCCCCCCGCATCCGTCACCAGGGCCACCAGCGCCGTGCCAAAACCGGTGGAGATCGCCGTGCTCTGGCTACCGCCCGTGCTCACCGCCAATGTCGCCGCTGCCCCCACCGTATTGGTCAGGCCAAAGGTTACATCGCTCAGACCCGTGGCGCTGGCCGTCACATTATAGGCCCCCGCCACTGTATTGGCGGTAAAGGTCGTCGAAGTAGCAACACCTGACCCATTTGTTGTGACTGTTTCTGACGCACCGCCACCAGAGAAGGTGCCACTGGCGCCGGAGCCGGGCGCCGTGAAGGTAACAGAAACACCTGAAACGGGATTACTGCCTGCATCGACAACCGTTGCCGTCAGGACCGAGGCAAAAGCGGTCGAGATCGTGGCGCTTTGCCCACCGCCCGAAGGAGAGGTGAAGGCCGAGGGGGGGCCAACTGTGGCACCAACAGCGCCAGATTGCCCTGTATCAGTATAGGTAAAACTGAAAGGAGTGCCGCCATGTGTGCCCGATGCAGAGCAGCCAGCGGCGCAGTTTGTGGTGTAATTCGGGTTGCCATTATTGATGGTTACACCATTCACAACGTAGGACAGCACCCGCGCGTCAGTTCCGCCATCATTGATCTGAAAATTTGTTGATCCCGCGGTGTTCGCCATTTGAATGACTACGTAGTCCTCGGACCCGTCAGAGTTTGGACCAAAGCCAAGTTCAGCGATGAAACACTCACCATCGGTCAGGTTCAAAGCCAATGTGTGTCCGACAGTTGAAACTGACGGACAATCCGAATAGCCCGCATGGGCAGGTTTGGGCAGCGCCAGCGAAAGCACCAACGCAACCAGAGGAAACACAGCGAAGGCAGAAAGAGCCTTGAGGTGGAGCTTTGACCAATATCTCATAAATTTCAATTATTTGCAGCGAAAGCACATAAAAAATGCGCTTTCTCCACATCCTCCCTTGATCACCGTTAATACTTTTTTACAATTTTGGATTGCGCAAATTGAGCAAAAATGCAAGCGTTTCAATAGAGGGTTGCAATATCAGCTCGCTAATCAATTGAACATGTTGCCAACATGCGCGCATTCGGCATTGTGCAATACATTGATTCCAGATTGGAAAATTGGAGGTTTCCGTGTCAGAACCCTTTCTTGCTGAAGTTCGAATGGTCGGATTTAATTTTGCGCCACGTGGCTGGGCGTTTCTTGACGGCCAGATACTTCCTATCAATCAAAACCAATCCCTTTATTCGATATTGGGAACGACTTATGGCGGTGATGGCCGCACCAGCTTTGCGCTGCCAGATCTACGGGGGCGCAACCCGATGCATGTCGGAGAGGGCCACCGGCTAGGGCAAAAAAGCGGGGAGGAAACCCACACATTATCCGTGCCAGAGATGTCAGCGCACACCCATCGCGCCATGGCCTCATCGAAAGCTGCAACCACTGACAGTCCTGACAGGGCCTATTTTGCCCAAGAGGTGCAGCCCGATTTGGTGTATCGGGACTTTGAGGCCGCGAGCGCCACGTCTTTGCGCGGCGGTACAATTGCCAATGCCGGGGGCGGGCAGGCACATGAGAACATGCAGCCCTTTATCACCCTCAATTTCTGCATCGCCCTACAGGGGCTGTTCCCTTCACGCAATTAGACCTCGGAGGTCAATGAATGTCAGAGCCTTTTGTTGGCGAAATTCGAATGTTCGCAGGTAATTTCGCGCCTCGCGGGTGGGCTTTTTGTGACGGGCAATTGCTCGCTGTTTCACAAAATGACGCCCTATTCTCCCTTTTGGGAACGATCTATGGCGGAGATGGGCGCACCACATTCGGCCTGCCCGATGCGCGCGGCCGTCTTCCTATTCACGCAGGACAAGGTCCTGGTCTCAGCCCGCGACGGCTTGGAGCAAAAGGCGGCGCAGAAAAAGTGACCTTAACTGTCAACCAGCTGGCAAGCCACTCGCATGACTTTCGCGCCAACACCGAGATGGCGACAAGCACTTCCCCGCAAGGCAGGACGCTGGCTGCAGATGTCGGCGTTGCCTATCTCGCCGATGCATCACAGGACACATTTATGGGTAGCAACATGGTTACCAATACAGGTGGATCCCGCAGCCATACAAACCTTATGCCTTTCCTTTGCATTAATTTTATAATTGCTCTCTTTGGCATTTATCCAAGCCGTCATTAGGAGTTTGTCACATGTCAGAACCTTTTATTGCGGAGATCCGCATTTTTGCCGGTAACTTTGCCCCTCGCAGCTGGGCTTTTTGCGATGGCCAATTGCTTCCAGTGTCACAAAATACCGCATTATTCTCGCTCATTGGAACAACCTATGGGGGGGACGGGCGCACAACCACAGCGCTTCCGAACCTTCAAGGGCGCGCCCCCATGCACCCAGGTCGGGGTCCTGGCCTGACCTCCCGACGCTTAGGACAAAGAGGAGGGGTCGAAACTGTTTCCCTAACAGAGGCACAGATTCCAAACCATTCACACGCGGTCAGTGCACGTACTGGCGCAGGGGTTGCCGGTACCCCCCCTGGCCCTACAGCCGCGATCTCAAAAAACGGCTTCCTGGACCGGCTATACGAGACCACTGGGGCAGGGCTGGTGGATATGGCAAGCCAAACACTAGCGGATACTGGTGGTAGTCAGGCACATAACAATCTGCAGCCCTTTTTGGCAATGAACTTCATCATCGCACTGCAGGGGCTTTACCCCTCTCGCGGCTAGCCTATTGATAGATCTATCTGTTTGTCTAAACGACGCTGCCAATCTGGCGGCGCCCGCTGCTAAATGCAGGTGGGTTTGCATCCTTTCCCAGAGGTTGTCGTCCCTGACCGTAGCCACTTCCGAACAAGAGACGCATTTATGACCGCATTGCCCCTGCTGCACCATTCTGCCCAGCACACCATTGGGTTTCGCAAGATCACAGAACAGGACATGGGATTTCTCGCGCGGCTCTATCGCTCGACCCGTGAAGCAGAGCTCGCCCGCGTCAACTGGAGCGAGGCCGAAAAACAAGCCTTTTGTGAGATGCAGTTCGACGCTCAGCACAGCCATTATCAAAAACACTATCCGGATGCGCTTTGGCTCGTGATCGAACAGGCCGGCCAGCCCATTGGGCGACTTTACCTTGAACGGTGGCCAAAGGAGCATCGGATTATTGATATTGCGCTCATGCCAGAGGCCCGCGGCCAGGGAATTGGAGCCGCATTACTACAGGATTTGCAAAGAGGCGCAGCAGCTGATGAAGCACGGGGGATTGGCATTCATGTTGAAAAGGCCAATCCGGCAATGACGCTTTATCGTAGATTGGGTTTTACCACCATCGAGGAAAAGGGCGTCTATGATCTGCTATACTGGAGCCCGCAAGGAGCTGCCGGTTCAACGCATCAGGTAAA
Organism: uncultured Roseobacter sp.; assembly: GCA_913054455.1. Lineage (GTDB taxonomy): Bacteria > Pseudomonadota > Alphaproteobacteria > Rhodobacterales > Rhodobacteraceae > Pseudophaeobacter. The sequence goes on along the minus strand of CAJXIL010000069.1, from coordinate 15,661 downwards.
AACCGCTTCATACTGAAGCCCAATATCTTTTTGTGCCACGGGCACAAGAAACACCTCTTGCTCACCGGTTTTTGGATGGGAAATTCGATGAATTTTCTGCGAGAGTACCGGCGTCATCGGCCCTTGCCACAAGACCGAAAACGCCCCTCCGTCACGCTCTCCCGCGCCGAGTTTTTTCACTTCTACCAGTTGTAAAGTGATCGGCTCAGAAACTGAGGTGACCACGAACTCTTGATCTTGGAATTCATCAAATTCCGCGGCGGTGGCAGTGGTCAAATCAAACATGTTTTCGAACTCTCATGGACTGAATCTTTGTCACTTTAGCCGCAAACGCTCACTTTCCAAGTGTTTCTTTTGCCAGAGCTCGCCTTTAGTATGTGCGCCACCGCACAAAGCAGGGTGATTCTTCACGTCGACGCCCTCTCCTGACTGCAAAATCACGCTGCCTTCACAGCCCTGTCTTAGGATGTTCCCAAAAACACCTAATTGGTGACACCGGGAGAACGATATGGCTGACCTGCACACAGCTGAAAAATTTGATAAAACCGCTTTGTCTGATGATTTGAACGAGAGCCTGAAAAGGGCCTATTTGGCCTTCGGAAATCGGTCCAATTTTCGCGGCATAGACATTGGGTATCGCTGGAGACAGGGGCAGCGCACCGATGAGATCTGCCTTCGCATGCATGTTCAACGTAAATTGCCCATAGACGCCTTGCTGCCCTCGCAAGTGTTGCCCAGCCATGTGGAGGGAATTGCGCTTGACGTCATCGAAGCCGCCTATCAGCCTTCGCTGGAGCCGGGAGCGTCGCGTCAATCAACCACCCGGCAACCCTATACTATGGGGGGGCTTTCCTGTGGTCGATCCGGGGAAGGCGCAGGCACAATCGGCCTGGTGGTCATTGACAGGACCACTGGAAAGCCAGGCATTCTTTCAAACTGGCATGTTCTGGCTGGTCCGAGAGCCCGTCGCAATGATCCAATCATGCTACTGGGAGAGCGTGACGATGAATTCGATCCTCGCAATCACATTGCCAATTTGAAACGCTGGATGCTGGATCGGAGCGGAGACGCTGCCCTGGCTGAACTACTGCCAGACCAACCTTGGCTACCACTGCAGTTTGGAGGCCTTGAATGCATCAGCAAGACCCGATCCGCCAAGCTGGGTGAAATCCTCAATAAGACCTCGCAGGCCTCCAGTGCCGCCCAGGCAAGAGTAGATGGCAAGGGGCTCTATCGTCTCCAGTATGAAACCCGCCCTGGCATGATGGAGTGCCGCGATATTGAGGGAATCAACTTGGTCTATGAAGCAGATATCCCTGTTACAGGTGGTAAGGTCTCGTCCGCCGGGGACAGCGGATCGGCCTGGGTTTCCGCCGCATCCGGCGAGGCCGTAGCCTTGCAAATTGGCGGTCAGATCGCCTCTGCCACGGGATCGAGCCGTTCAGGACAGGGCGTCATTGCCAATGAAATGACACCAATACTGGAAAATTTAGGGCTGCGGCTGGCGAATTTTGAGGATCTTTTGGCACAAAATGGTCAAAGTGCCGTACTCACCCGCCGCCAAAAATCCTGCGCCGCGTTGGCCTTTGACATTGAGGAGACAATGCCGTCACCGCTCTGGCCACATCCCCAGCATTGGGCCGATGCCACTGCGTCTCGGCCTCACCAAATCCCCCGTCTGGAACGCAATGAAAGAAAGGCCTCCGACGCGCAGATCGTTCCTATGGTCCGTATTTTGCCAAATGGCCGCGCATCGGAATGGGGCAACCAGGCAACCGCATCACGCCATTTCAATGTTTGCCACGACATCTGGCAAAACCGCCTCTACCCGGCCCTGTTGGACTATGATCCCAACTTCCGTGGGGTTTTCCTAGAAGAGGCGATTACTCAAAGGATTTCAGCGAAGGATGAACGGAGCATTCATGCCTTTTTTTCACGGCTTATCAACGGATCGGCCCGGTTTGACGGTATTGGACTGAAACAGGTTCTGCCAGATGATTTTCGCGGCGCCACCAAATACATGCAGATCTGCGAACGCATTGAATATTTAACCATATGAAAATATTCGACTAATTTTAACTTCAGGCCTTCGGCTCTCCGCCGTCAGCGGCGCGCTGTCCCTATCTAAAGGGCTGCGTGCCCTCTCTTCTCCCCTGACTTTCCTAGCTGCCCGACAGGGCCATAACCTTTTCCTATAACCAGCATATAAAACTGCGATTTCAATTTATCACTTGAGCTTGTTAGGCTGCACGCACAGCTGAAGGGAAGGATGCGAATCCCATACCCTTCCCCTCTCGCCAGCGCATAAAAAAAGCCAGATCGGAGACAAAAATGGACGGAAACGACGCCCCCAAGACAGGTGGATGCCCGGTGATGCACAGTGGCGCGCAAAGCGCCTCAACTGGTGTCAGATCAAACAAGGACTGGTGGCCTAACCAGCTCAACTTGAAAATCCTGCATCAGAACTCCGAAAAGTCAGACCCAATGGCGCCTGACTTTGACTATGCCGTCGCCTTCAAGTCGCTTGATCTGAAAGCTTTGAAGCATGACCTAGTGGCCCTAATGACTGATAGTCAGGATTGGTGGCCTGCCGACTATGGCCATTACGGCGGCTTGTTCATTCGCATGGCCTGGCACAGTGCCGGCACCTATCGTACCTCAGATGGTCGCGGTGGCAGCGGAACTGGACAGCAGCGCTTTGCCCCTCTCAACAGCTGGCCTGACAACGGCAACCTTGATAAGGCCCGCCGCCTTCTGTGGCCGATAAAGCAAAAGTACGGCAACCAAATCAGCTGGGCTGACCTGATGATACTTGCGGGCAATTGCGCCATAGAGAGCATGGGCGGCAAGACCTTTGGCTTTGCCGGGGGGCGCGCCGATGTCTGGGAACCCGAAGAAGACGTCTATTGGGGCCGTGAGGACGAATGGCTGGCGGATAGTTCCGCAAAAGAAAGCCGCTATTCCGGTGAGCGGGATCTGGAAAACCCATTGGCCGCCGTGCAAATGGGTCTGATCTACGTAAACCCTGAAGGACCAGATGGGCAGCCAGATGCGCTGGCCTCGGGACGTGACATCAGGGAAACCTTTGCCCGTATGTCCATGAACGATGAGGAAACCGTGGCGCTGGTGGCCGGTGGCCATACCTTTGGCAAGGCCCATGGTGCCGGCGATCCGGCCTTGGTTGGCCCCGAACCAGAGGCCGCACCGATTGAGACCATGGGCCTGGGCTGGATCAACAGCCATGGCAGCGGCAAAGGGGACGATACCACCACCAGCGGCATCGAAGGCGCCTGGACCGCCAACCCAACCCAATGGGACAATGGCTATTTTGACCTGCTGTTTGGCTACGACTGGAACCTGACAAAATCGCCCTCAGGCGCCTGGATCTGGGAACCGGTCAATGTTCGTGAAGAGGACATGGCCCCCGCAGCGCATGACGCCAGCAAGAAGGTCAAAACCATGATGACCACGGCTGACATGGCGATGCGGATGGATCCGATCTATGGTCCGATCTCCAAACGCTTCCATGAAAACCCCGAAGAGCTGGCCGATGCCTTTGCCCGCGCCTGGTTCAAACTCACCCACCGCGATATGGGGCCACGTGCGCTCTACTTGGGCGAGGAAGTTCCCGCAGAAGAGCTGATCTGGCAGGATTGTGTGCCCGCAGTTGATCACGCGCTGGTCAATGACGCGGATATCGCGGCCCTCAAGGCCCAAGTCCTGGCCTCTGGCCTTTCAGTTGCTGAGCTGGTTTCTATCGCCTGGGCCTCTGCCTCCACTTTCCGGGGTTCCGACAAGCGCGGCGGTGCCAATGGGGCCCGTATCCAACTCAGCCCGCAGAAAGACTGGGACGTGAACCAACCCGCCCAACTGGCAGGGATTTTGGAACAGCTCGAAGCGATCCGCAGCGCCTTCAACGCTGGATCTGGTGAGCGTCAGATCTCAATGGCGGATCTAATCGTTTTGGCTGGCTCAGCTGCAGTAGAGCTGGCGGCAAAAGAGGCAGGTCACGAAATCGACGTGCCATTTGCACCGGGTCGCACCGATGCAACCCAGGCGCAGACAGACGTTGACAGCTTTGCCGTTTTGGAACCTGAAGCGGACGGCTTCCGGAACTACCAGCAGAAACAGTATACGATCTCTCCCGAAGAGATGCTGCTGGATAAGGCCCAGCTATTGACACTGACGGCACCGGAAATGACCGTTCTGATCGGTGGGTTGCGGGTCTTGGGCGCAAATCATGGCGGCTCTGCCATGGGTGTGTTCACCTCCAACCCCGGCACCCTGAGCACCGATTTCTTTGTTAATCTGCTGGATATGGGGACCCAATGGGCGCCGCAGGAAGATGGCAGCTACGCCGGAACCGACCGTATCAGCGGAGCAGCAAAATGGACGGCAAGCCGCGTTGATCTGGTCTTTGGTTCCAATTCACAGCTGCGCGCCATCGCAGAGACCTATGCGCAGGATGATGCGAAGGCACGGTTCGCACATGACTTTGCAGCAGCTTGGGTCAAAGTAATGAATGCAGACCGCTTTGATATGACATAGCCAATGCGCCAAAGTCATAGGAATTCCATGTGACACATCTCGGAGGCCCGTCAGTTATGCCGGGCCTCCGAGAATATAGATACAATTTGAGACACCGGCTTGCTGCACAAATATTCCGCATAGTGAAATTTTGCGCGCGTAAAATCAACTCTAGGTGGAAAACCACAACTCAGGCGTTACAAATGTGACTTTCAGAAGTATCATTATGAGAATTTTTGTTGACTGATAACACCTTACAACCGACTAGCGACATAGCTTTTGGAGAGTTAGCCACGCCTTCTTAACGTCCCCAAGTCTAAATGCATCCTCAATAGGTTCTTATTGGCGAGTGCTGTACCATGAAAATTTCGGTGAACTTCATCTTCCTCTCTATCATACTGATGGCAGGCACCATCATGTTTGGACTGGCGGGGATCTCCTACTACACCCATGAAGTACGTGATGAGCTGGAAGAGGATGTTCTTATCGTTGAACATACCTATCAGTCACTTGACAAAATGGAGATCGATTTCCTTTTGGCACGGCGCTATGAAAAAGATTTTCTGCTGCGGCTGGACCCCAAGTATATTGAGAAACACGCCGGGGCGATGCAGCACCTCTACGAGGTTGAGCATACCCTGGAAGATGAAGTAGCACAGATCGACGGGCTGAATGACCAAATTGAACCCCTGTTGGAGCTGATGGCTGCGGCAAAAGCCTATGATCAGAAATTTGCTGAACTGGTCGAAAGCCACAGGATCCTGGGCATGGACGAAACCGATGGCCTGCAGGGAACTCTGCACAAGGCGGCCCACCATTTGGAAAATCGGCTCGAAGAGACCGGACACCCTGAACTGGAGGTCAAAGTTCTGATGCTTGAAGTTCACGAAAGGGATTTCATGTGGCACCAGGATAGCAAGTACTTGGATCGCTTCAACGCCCAGGTCGAAGCCTTCTTAGCTTTTCCGCCCGAGTATTATGCCAATGCTGCAGAGCAAGCAGAAATTATCGGCATTATGGAAGAGTACCAACACGCCTTTGAAGCCTACGTGGCCGAAGCCCAGAAAGAAAAGGAGCTCAGAAAGGCCCTATCCGGCTATTATGCTCAGGCCGAGCCCCTGCTTGCAGCGATTCACGAAGCTGCCGAAAACGAACTTGAGGCTATTGTAGAAGCTACTCATATCGCCAGCAATGAGGCAAAATTCTACTCGATGCTGGCCAGTGCCATCGGCACGGTTATCTTCTTGGGAACGGCCGCCCTGCTTGCGCGCAGCATGTCTAAACCATTGGGCAAATTGGAGACTGTTCTACACGGCATCATAAATAGTGATTTTACCGAAGAGCCGCCAAAATCCCGCCTGAGCGAAATCGCTTCGATCAGCAGCGCGGTGGCTGTCTTCCGCCAGGGAGAGATGAAGAAGGACCAACTCACTCAGGACATCTCGGAGGTAATTTCTGCCTGCGCCGAGGGCGATTTCAGCCGCCGGATCGCCACAGATGACTCCGACGGCACCTTTGCCGAATTGGGCAAAGGCGTGAATTCCATTGGCGAGGTTGCGCAGAAAGGTCTTGGCGATGTGCTCTCGGCGCTTGCAGCACTAAGCCAAGGCGATCTAACCAAAAGCATGCCAGAAGGGCAAAAGGGGATCTTTAAGGAGATTTCCGACGCCACCGAGAACCTAAATCACAGCCTAGGCGGTATGGTTGCACAGCTAACCAACAGCAGTGACATGTTGAAAAACACCTCAAACGAAATCGCTGCCGCCGCAGATGATGCCTCGCAGCGCAGCGAACGCACATCCGCATCCATTGTAGAAACCGCAGGAACCCTGCAAACCCTGGGCGGAACTGTAAAAGATACCGCCGAGAACTCACAACAGGCGCGTACGATTGTCACTAGTGCACAAGAGCGTGCCCGCACCACACAGGAGCTTGCTCAGCAAACCAATCAGGCCATGGAACGGATCGAAGCTTCCTCTGGGGCGATCGCAAAGATCATTAGCATGATTGAAGATGTTGCCTTCCAGACCAGCCTCCTGGCCCTGAACGCAGGGGTCGAAGCTGCCCGTGCGGGCGAAGCCGGGCGGGGCTTTGCCGTTGTGGCCTCTGAGGTGCGTTCTCTTGCCCATCGTTCAGCGGAAGCTGCGCAAGAAATCAATGATCTCATCTCCACCAGCGAAAAAGAAGTGGCCGAGGGTGTCAAACTGGTTGGGCAAACCGGGTCTTCGCTAGAAGAGATCCTTACCATGGTGGAAGAGGTCGTCGAAAAGGTGAACGAGATCGCGGATAACACCGTTGAGCAATCCAAGAGCATCGCTCAGGTCAATGGCAGGGTGGATGCCTTGGACAGCGATGCGCAGCAAAACGCCGCAATGCTGGAAGAAACTGCAGCCTCAGGTCAAATGTTGCGGGATGAGGCCAACAATCTGGTTCAAATCGTTTCCAACTTTGAACTGCCAACCGACAGTCCTACAACTCCTGATTTTGTGGACGAAGATGCCGTGTTTGACGGGGACACCTGGGCCGCATAACCCCGCCACCTTGCTAGGCATCCCCCTGGGTCGCGCAGAAACTGCGCGACCGTTTTCTTGTGTTAGCCCGCAGTCTCCCGCAACCACATCACGCGGAGTGCAAGGCCGTTGAAATGGCAAGATCCAGCTTATCCACGACTTCGCCAATCTGGGCTTGCGTCATGATAAAGGGAGGAGCCAGTAGGATATGGTCGCCTAGACGCCCGTCGCGTGTTCCCGACATCGGATAGCAGATCAACCCGGCCTCAAAGGCGGCACGCTTTACCTTGACTGCCAGACCTTTGCTGGGATCAAAGGGGGTTTTTCCCTCCCGATCCGCGACCAATTCAATGCCACGAAACAAGCCTCGACCGCGAATATCGCCGATATGGGGATGTTCGCCAAACCGATCGACCAGGGCCGCCTGTAACTGCTCTCCACGCGTGTGGCACTGCGAGATCAGATCGCGCTCTTGCAATTGAGTCAGCACAGCTAACCCCGCAGCGGTCGCAACGGGATGGCCAATATAGGTGTGGCCATGTTGGAAAAACCCGCTACCGTCCGCCACTGCGGCATAGATATTCGCGCTGCAAATCATCGCTCCTATCGGCTGATACCCAGCTCCCAAGCCTTTAGCGATACAAAGGATATCAGGTGCTACCCCCTCCGCTTCGCAGGCAAACAGATGCCCGGTGCGCCCCATCCCACACATGACCTCATCCAGGATCAGGAGAACTCCGTATTTATCGCAGATCTCACGGATTCGCTTGAAATACCCCGGCACCGCAGGCACCGCGCCACAGGTGGCCCCAACAACCGGCTCGGCCATAAACGCCATGACCGTTTCCGGCCCTAGTCGCAGGATTTCCTCTTCCAGCTCGTTGGCGACACGCTGACCATAGTCATAGGCGCTCTCGCCCCCCTCGCGCTCGGCATATTCATAGCAAGGCGCAATATGCGACATCCCAATCAACAACGGATCAAACTGCTGCCTGCGCCAAGCATTGCCGCCCGCCGCTAGGGCACCCAAGGTGTTGCCATGGTAACTCTGCCGTCGAGCGATAAGGTGGCGACGCTCTGGCGCGCCGCGCTCCAGATGGAACTGGCGCGCCAGCTTGATGGCCGCCTCTGTGGCCTCGGAGCCGCCAGAGACAAAATAGACCCGATCCAGCCCCTCCGGCGCCTGTTCAATCAGCAGCGCGGCCAGCTCCTCAGCTGGTTCAGAGGTCATAAATCCGGTATGGGCAAAAGCCAGTTTCCCGACCTGCTTCTGCACTGCCGCGATCACCGCCGCGTCCGAATGGCCAAGGCAAGACACCGCTGCACCGCCGGAGCCATCAAAGTATCGCTTGCCCTCTGAATCGATCAGATAGCAGCCATCGCCCCCAACCGCTGTTGGGAGCTTAGCCTTGGTATGGCGTGGAAATACATGGCTCATTTCTTAGGTCCTTTTCAAATTATGGCCGGCCTCAGAGGCCGCCTTAACCAGCGCCGCAACCGCTGCTGCATTGTCTTCCAAAAGCGCCCCTTCTGGGGTCTCCAGATTGTTTTCAAACCCGACACGCGCATTGCCGCCCGCCTTGATCGCCGCCAGCAGGCACGCACGCTCGTCACGGCCAAAGGCACAGAGGCTCCAGTTGAGATCCATGGCCCGCGCCGCTGTCACAAAGGGGGCCAGTTCCTGGGGCTGGGCCGGGGTCGCGGGTGCATATTTTCCCAGAACAAAGATCACACCCCGCATCTGTACGGGCACGACCCCCTCCGCATACCAGGCCACGAGCTGCGCAATGCAGCTGGGCCCATAGAGAATATGCTGAACCTCGGTACCGTTTTCAGCACAAAGCGCATAGCCGCGCGCTGCAACTGCAGGATCCTGAGCCATTTCCCGCACCGCAATCGAAGCCGCTTGGGGGCGCAACGCCTGCAGGCAGGCCAGTTGCGCCGACGGCGGATAGATCCCGGCGCTTTCGGTGGTGATTTGTATTTCCATGCCGGGAGCCGCGGCGCGCACCGCTGCCATCGCCTCGCGGTAGCGCCTGGCATCCAAGGAGTGCACTCCAGCCTCGTCGCGCACATGTAGATGCAACACCTTCGCCCCCGCAGCCTGACAGGCACTTGCAGTTTGGGCCAATTCTAGTGGCGTGATTGGCAGTTTGGGGTGATCCGATTTTTGCCGCCGAGCCCCATTTGGGGCCACCGTTATCTGGTAGTCTGCCACATCTGACCTCTTGTTCTGTGTAGTGAGAACACTGAATAGGGAGCAATACGATCTCAAGGTGGTTGCTTCAGAACATATGTTTTTCAGTTACGCCTCACCCCAATGTGATCAAACCCCTGGCTCTAAGTCACAAAATGCTCTGCGCTTTCTCGCAGTTTCCATCTGGAAGGTCAGTCTCAATCTCGGGGAAAACCTAATTTTACCAATTGATTAAAAATTCTTCTGCCACATGCCACCTGGCAAAAACCCAAACTGGATGCAAAACACCCCACCATCTGGCCCTAGAGTATCCGCCCGTTTTGGCGTTTCGTCACAGTAGAACGACTCCGGCTGACAGGCAGCTGGCAGACACCCCACTCTTACTTTTATGGAAGGACATGTCATGGACGGCACGTTCAACGAAAACGATCTCAGCCGGGTAGTTGCGGCTGACAAGGCCCATGTCTGGCACCACCTGATTCAGCACAAACCCTTTGAAGAAAATGATCCCCGCATCATCGTCGAAGGCAAGGGCATGCGGGTCTGGGACCAGAACGGCAAGGAATTCCTTGATGCTGTGTCCGGCGGTGTCTGGACCGTCAACGTTGGCTATGGCCGCGAAGACATCTGCAAAGCCGTCTATAACCAGATGATGAAGCTGTGCTATTTCGCCCAGTCTGCAGGCTCGATCCCCGGCGCGCTCTTTGCTGAGAAACTGATTGAAAAAATGCCCGGCATGAGCCGCGTTTACTACAACAACTCTGGCTCCGAGGCGAACGAGAAAGCCTTTAAGATGGTGCGCCAGATCGCCCACAAAAAATACGGCGGCAAGAAAACCAAGATCCTCTACCGCGATCGCGATTACCACGGCTCCACCCTGGCGGCGATGTCTGCGGGGGGGCAGGATGAGCGCAACGCGCAGTATGGTCCTTTTGCACCTGATTTTATCCGCGTGCCCCATTGCATGGAATACCGCAAGCACGAACTGGGTCTTGAGCATCTGTCGGGCCGTGAGTTTGGCATCGCAGCGGCCAATGCGATTGAGGAGGTGATCCTGCGCGAAGGGGCTGAGACCGTTGGCGCCCTGTGCCTTGAGCCGGTGACAGCTGGTGGCGGTGTGATCGAGGCCCCCGAAGGCTATTGGGAGCGCGTGCAGGAGATCTGCAAACAGTATGACATCCTGCTGCACATCGACGAGGTGGTCTGTGGCGTGGGCCGCACCGGTACCTGGTTTGGATACCAGCACTATGGAATCAAGCCCGACTTCGTGACCATGGCCAAAGGCGTTGCCTCCGGCTATGCAGCAATCGCTGTGCTGGTCACCACCGAAGAGGTCTTTGACATGTTTAAGGACGATGCCTCCGATCCGATGAACTATTTCCGCGATATCTCCACCTTTGGCGGCTGCACCGCCGGCCCTGCAGCTGCACTGGAAAACATGCGCATCATCGAAGAAGAAGGTCTGCTGGACAATTGCACCGCCATGGGCGAGCGGATGATGAGCAACCTAGCTGCGCTGCAGGAAAAGCATGCCGTGATTGGCGATGTGCGCGGCAAAGGCCTGTTCATCGGCGCTGAGCTGGTCTCGGATCGCGACACCAAAGAGCCCGTGGACGAAAAACTTGCCCAGCAGGTTGTGGCCGATTGTGGCGCCCAGGGCGTTATCATCGGTGTCACCAACCGCTCTGTTCCCGGCAAGAACAACACGCTTTGCTTTAGCCCAGCGCTGATCGCCACCGCTGATGACATTGATGCCATCACCAATGCCGTCGACAAAGCGCTGACCAAGGTCTTTGGTTAAACCTCTCTAGTCATACTCATGTTTGGAACGCCCCGGTTTTTCCGGGGCGTTTTTCATTTCAACCCAAAGCAGAAAACCCACCTTGAAAAGCAGCCCTACCTCCTCCATTTAGGATTCAGGAAGTTTTTCAAGGATTGCGATGTTTTCCTTTCTGGTGCGCATACTCGGCCAATACAGGGCAGAAGTGCTGCGGTATTATGTCAGAGAATATGCAGTTTTTGGCATTGCGGCCACACTCGCTGTTGCTGGTTTGCTTTCCCTGTTCCTTTTCTTAGACCCCAAGCGACACGTTCATGATGGCTATGTCATTGGCCATGTTACCGGTGTTCTCCACGCATCAAGCGACACCAGCAACCGCTTCATTGTCGATGTTCGCCTCCCGGATGGCTCTAGGCACCGATTGACCACTCGACACGGGAGTATCATGGGTTCGATCTCAGACCGCGCGTGCCTCGAACGCAGACGAAAAGAAACAAGTGGCCGCGTTTTCTATTCCCTTGGGCCTGCCCAGAAGTGCAAGGACTGGTAAACCCCAATTGGTTTTGTGGCCCCCATTGGACTGGCCATTTCAGACAAAAGTGGCCCTTCTTTCCTGACCGCTATCCCGGCAATCTGGCCCGAACAGCACTTTGATCAAGGACTTCTTCCATGTGGGCCAAACCCGTCACTCTCTCCGGCCAGCAGGCCACGCTTGCACCTCTCTCTCAAAGCCATGCTGCCGATCTGGCCGAGGCCAGCGCCGATGGCAATCTCTCGGCTCTCTGGTACACAATGGTCCCAGCGCCAAAGGAGGTCCCCGCCGAGATTGACCGGCGGCTTGCTCTTCAAGAGGCCGGCAGTATGGTGCCCTTTGCCATTCTGGACAGCGCGGGCCGCGCCGTTGGCATGACCACCTATATGAATATCGACCACACCAATCAGCGGCTTGAAATTGGCTCCACCTGGTACCGCAAATCCGTGCAGCGCTCAGGGCTGAATACTGAATGCAAACTCTTGATGCTGCGCCACGCCTTTGAAGATCTTGATGCCATCGCCGTGGAGTTCCGCACCCATGTGATCAATCACCAAAGTCGCCGCGCCATCGAACGTCTTGGCGCCCGGTTGGACGGTATCCTGCGCGCCCATATGCGGATGGCCAATGACACCATTCGCGACACCGCAATCTATTCGATCACCGCCCCAGAATGGCCCACCGTGCAGGCCCATCTGACTCACCAGATGACCCGCTAAGGTGGCAAATCTGGCCCCTTCCGCTGGCCCTAAGCGCCACAGCGCCGCGCATCAGCGCGGCGCCGGGCCCAACGGGAGGCAGGCATTCTTTGAATGACAACTCCGGGCGGGAGCCCCGCCCGAAGCCCCTTACGCTCAGACCAATTGAAACAGGATGCCCGAAACAATTGCACCGCTGACCCCAAGCCCCAGATAGGTGGCAAAGACCTGCGGCTTGACCAGTGACCAGACCGCCGCCATCGCCGGGATAGAGCTCACAGCCCCCGCCACCATAAAGGCCATTGCCGCGCCTGCCGTCATCCCCTGCTCCATCAGCCCCGCCAACAAAGGTGGTGCCACATAGGAGTTCAGATAGGCTGGCATGCCAACCAAAGCCGCGATGGCAATCGGCACGACCCCTTCGCCACCAACCGCCTGGGCGATCAGGTCTGCGGGCACATAATTCACCAGGATGGCTTCCAGCACATAGGCCAGCGCCAGCCACTTCAGCAGGAACAGGCCATTGCTGACGAATTCCTCGCGAAATTTCAGCCGACGCGCAGGCTCCTGCCAGAACTTCCAATGCGGCTTATCATCCAGTTTTGGCCCCGCACTGCAGCAGCTCGAGCAGCTCTTCCCCTGTTTCAACGGATTGGCAAAGGCCCCCTGCCCCATCAGGGTTTTGACAAAGAAGCCGCCAAACAGCCCCAGAGACACAGCAATCACCGCCTTACCAATGGCAAAGTCCCACCCCAGCGCCCCAGCCGTAATCAACAGGGTTGGCGGGTCAATCAATGGCGAAGCCAGCCAGAAGGCCATGACAGCCGACAGCGGCGCGCCCAGCGCCAGAAGCCCAGCGATGAATGGGATCACTTCGCAGGAGCAAAAGGGCGCCAATCCGCCAAAAATTGCCGCAAGGAAGATCATCCGGGTTTCACGCCCAACAAAGGCCCGCGCCACCATGGTTTCGGCCCCCGTGGCCTTGAGATAGGCCAGTAGCAGAACCGCAAAGAGGATGTATTGCCCGGTATGGGCCAGAGCCCCGGCAGCAAAGGAAATCACCGCCTGGAAGTTGCCCGGATCCAGAATGGCCACGGCAATCAGGATCAGAACGCTCAGTGTCCAAGGGGTCTTGAGCCAACCAAGAGACACGCCAGATGCTTTGGCCGCCGGGCCTGAGCTGTTTTGTGAAAGATCAGCCATCATTTGCCGCCTTTTTTGCTACGTCAGCACAACATTCACTGAGGATGAAACCAGCCAGTTGCTCCAGCTGGTCAAAATTGGCGCGGTTGAGGATGCTGCGCCCTACGCGTTCCTGTTCGATGACCTCGGCCCCCGTGAGGAATTTGAGGTGATGCGCCAAGGTCGAGGGCGCGATGCCCGTGCGCTCCTGAATCTCACTCACTGTCAGCCCCTCGTAGCCGGCCCGGATCAAGCTGCGCAGCACCTGAAGGCGCGCCTCTGATCCCATGGCGGCAAAACCCTGTGCTGCTTCTTCCCACAACATTGTAATGCTCCATTTGATTCGATATAACTAGTTTTATGGTTATTTTGATTTCTATGCAAGCCCTGAAATATGCCGCCAAAACCTCTTACTGCGTCGTAAGTCCAGATTGCGTCGGGTTTATGTCCACCCTAAGGTGCCTGACATGGCTATATCTGTTGACACATTCTTCCTGAACCCCGAAGCTCAGGGCACCCTGCAGGCGCAGATCCAGGAAATGATTGCCGAGGGCATCCTCTCCGGGCGATTTCTCGTTGGTGAAAAACTCCCCTCCTCGCGAAAACTTGCGCTACACTTGGGCATTAGCCGTATAACTGTAACCCTGGCCTATACCGAGTTACTGGCAAATGACTACCTGACCTCGCGCGGCCGCTCTGGATACTATGTGTCAGAAAATGCGCCGGTACCACCGAGCTATACGCCACCAGTTCAGTCAGAAGAAGCCGTGGACTGGGGGCATATGTTGGTGCGCAATTTCACCGGTGGCGACACGCCACGCAAAGCCCGTGATTGGCGCAGCTATCGCTATCCCTTTATCTACGGGCAGGCCGATCCTTCCCTGTTTGATCACGCCAACTGGCGGCTCTGTTCCCTGCGTGCCCTGGGACAAAAGGACTTTGCCGCGCTGACAGATGACTATTTCGACCAAGATGATCCACTGTTGATCGAATATATTGCGCGCCACACCCTGCCTAGGCGCGGCGTCATTGCCCGTCCCGAACAAATCCTAATCACCCTTGGCGCCCAAAACGCGCTCTGGCTCGCAGGTCAGCTGTTGCTGAACCGGGGGCGTAAGGCCACCATAGAGGACCCCACCTATTACACCCTGCGCGACCAGTTGCACCACGTTAGGTGTCAGGTCGATTGCATTCCCGTAGATAAAGACGGTCTGCCACCGCAACAAATTTCTGATGATACGGATGTGATCTTCTGCACTCCAAGTCATCAAAGCCCGACCACGGCAACCATGCCCATGGCACGCCGCCGTGAGTTGTTGCAGCGCGCCCATGACATTGATGCTGTCATTGTCGAAGACGACTATGAGTTTGAAATGTCCTTTATGAGGGCCCCCTCACCGGCGCTAAAGTCACTCGATGCGGATGGGAGGGTGATCTACGTAGGCAGTTTTTCCAAATCCCTGTTTCCAGGATTGCGGCTCGGTTACATGGTCGGTTCTGAGGCCTTTATCCGCCAGGCGCGGGCCCTGCGGGCCAATGTGCTGCGCCATCCGCCAGGCCATGTGCAACGTACCGTCGCCTATTTTCTGTCGCTTGGTCACTATGACGCCCAGATCAGACGCACAGCAAAGGTGCTGCAAGATCGCCGCCATGTTATCGAAGAAGCCATCAACGCACATGGGCTCACAGTTTCAGGCGTCGGGGTCTATGGCGGCTCTTCTCTTTGGATGCACGCCCCTGAGGGGGTCGACATGGCTCAGGTGGCTGAGCGGTTGAAACCAGAAAGCGTCATAGTTGAGCCCGGAGCCCCCTTCTTCTCGGCGCAGAATCGTCAACCAAACTACTTCCGACTGGGGTATTCCTCCATTTCAGCCAACCGCATCGCGCCGGGTATGGAGTTATTGGCAAAGGCACTGAAACAGGAGTGAGCAACGTACCTGACCACGAGGTGCAAGAAGTAAAATACAAAATTAATGAGACTATTTGTATCATTAATAAAACATCATTCATATCAAGAAAACACGCGAACCCCTGAAAAAATTGGGTAATTTGGATTTTGGGCCGGTAGTGGCGATATTTGGATCTATCCGCGTTTGGAACTGGCCCTATCTGACACGCCTTTGTCTGCCTAAACCGGTGTTAACCCCCGGCAACTGGCCGGGGCTCTATGCGTCTCACTTAGGAGCACCCGCCATGAAAATGACCACCGAGGAAGCCTTTGTAAAAACCCTGCAA
>CAJXIL010000068.1 GCA_913054455.1 uncultured Roseobacter sp. | reverse complement strand
ACCAGCTCATCAATTTCAGGGATCTGGGGATCTTCGGGACGACGACCACCGCCGCCACCTCCGTTATTACCACCACCGTTATTTCCCCGGTTGCCTCCGCCGCCAGAAGAGCCTCCGCCCCCCCAGGGGCCACCGCTATTGCCCGCCATATGTCTCCTATCCCATTTCTGCCGCCTGATGCGGCATGATCTTCATATTTGTGGTCTTAGTCTTGTGAATTCAAGTCGTTCGACTTGGTTGTTTCATTGTGACCAGTTCTTCCGACATGGTTGGGTGAACTGCAACCGTGCGGTCGAAATCTTCCTTGGTTGCCCCCATCTTTACGGCGATCCCGGCCAATTGGATCATTTCACCGGCGCCCGGCGCCACGATATGGCATCCCAGGACCTTTCGGCTTGCTTTGCTGACGATCAGTTTCATCAGCACTTTCTGCGCCCGCCCCGCAAAACTTTGCTGCATCGGCTTAAAGCTGGCCGAATAGACCTCAATCGGTTCCTGCGCTGCTGCCTCTTCCTCAGACAGACCCACGGTGCCCATTTCCGGCTGGGTAAAGATCGCCGTCGGGATCAGCTCATGATCTGGGCTGGTGGGGTTGCCTTTGAACACCGTCTCAACAAAGGCCATGCCTTCGCGGATCGCAACAGGTGTCAGATTGGCCCGGTCCGTGACATCACCAATGGCAAAGACAGAAGGCACGCCGGTCTGGCTGTAGTCATCCACCAGGATTTCGCCTTTTTTACCCCGCGCGACGCCCAGCGCCTCAAGCCCTAGATTATCTGCATTGGGGTGACGGCCAGTGGCATACATAACCTGATCAAACAGGGTCTCATTACCCTTGGTATCGGTGACACGTATCTTGGCGCCCTCTTTGGCCATGGACACCACATTGGTTTCCAGCTGCAGATCAACGCCGCCTTCGATCATGCCTGCGGCCACCACATTACGTGCCTCTTCGTCAAAGCCGCGCAGGATCTGCGTGCCGCGATAGAACTGCGTTGTTTTGACCCCGAGACCATTCATGATGCCGGCAAATTCCGAGGCGATATAGCCGCCGCCAACGATCAGGATCGATTCTGGCAGCGTTTCCAGGTGGAACATCTCATTCGAGGTGATCGCCAGTTCCGCACCGGGGAATTCGGGAACAGTTGGCCAGCCGCCAGTGGCAATCAGGATATGCTTTGCGGTCTTTTGACTCCCATCCGCCAGCGCGACAGTATGGGCGTCCACCAAGGTTGCGCGGGAATCATAGCTGGTAACGCCGCTGTTTTTTAGAAGATTTCGGTAGATCCCTTCTAGCCGGTCCAGCTCGGCGTGCAGCTTACCCTTGAAAGCCTCCCAATCAAAGGCGCCGCCCGAGATATCCCAGCCATAGGCTTGGGCATCGCCCACCATGGCAGAATACTCAGAAGCAAAGACCATCAGCTTCTTAGGCACACAGCCGCGGATGACGCAGGTGCCGCCGTAGCGATCCTCTTCGGCCAATGCCACCTTGGCGCCTTCTGCTGCTGCCACACGGGCCGCACGCACACCGCCAGAGCCGCCGCCAATAACAAAAAGATCGTAGTCAAAGCTCATCGTATTTCTGCCTTTTAGTCGGAGAGATCGGAAAACAGATTGTCACTTTCGACAAAATCCAGCTTTTCCCGCTCTACCGTGCCTTCGTTGATATCTCGCACTTCCACATTGCCATCCCCGTACCCGATGATGACGGTGTCACAGATATCTATGAACAAGCCGTTTTCAACCACACCTGGGATCTGGTTGATCACCAACGCCAGCTGACGAGCATTACCAATTCGGTTCAGATGCAGGTCCAAAATATGGTTCCCCTCATCGGTCATAAACGCCCGATCTCCATTCATCCGCAAGGTGGCAGAGCGCCCCAAAACGTCCATGGAAACAAGGGTTTCTTCGATCAGCGCCTGGCTGGTCTGCCAGCCAAAGGGAATGATCTCTACCGGCAAGGGAAAAGCACCGAGATTTTCGACCTCTTTACCCGCATCAGCGATCACTACCATTTGATCAGAGGCGGTGGCGACGATCTTTTCTTGTAACAAAGCACCGCCACCGCCTTTGATCAGGTTGAGATCACGATCAAATTCATCGGCACCGTCGATGGTCAGATCCAGCCATTTTGCCTCATCGAGCGAGGTGACGGGAATGCCTACTTCGCGGGCCAGTTCCGCAGTGCGGGTCGAGGTCGGAACGGCAGTGAATTTCAGCCCCTCCTCACGCACCATCTCGCCAAGGCACCGCACCAGCCACGCGGCGGTCGAGCCCGTGCCCAATCCAACCCGCATGCCATCTTCCACCAACCCAGATGCCTGCTTGGCAGCGACAAATTTGGCCTTGTCGATGGGGGACAGTTCTCCGGTCATGAGATAGGCTCCGTGATTGATGTTTGCTTGCCTTATAAGCAATGCCCCGCCCAAGCGCGAGCAGCAATTGGGGCGTTCCGATCTATCCCCGCAGCGCAAGTTAAAAAACAGCCCCTTGTGCGGCGTGTTTCCTATTGGAAACGCCGGAATCAAGCGCTAATGAATCCTCACCTCCATCTAGAAGGGCACCATGACAGATCGCTATCGCCTCCATTACGCGCCCGACAACGCCTCGCTGGTTATCCGCCTGGCGCTTGAGGAGCTCGGCCTGCCCTACGAGACCTGTTTGGTGGACCGCAGCACTGCAGCCCAGCAGTCGCTGGACTATCTGGTACTGAATCCCAATGGCACCATACCCGTGCTTGAAACCCCCGACGGGGTTCTGTTTGAAACTGCCGCCATTCTGCTCTGGTTGGCGGATCGTCATGGCAGATTGGCGCCGCAACAGAGTTCCCCCCTGCGGGCACCCTTCCTCAAATGGCTGTTTTGGTGTTCCAACACACTTCAGATCGATCTGCGCCAATATTTCTATCCAGAGAAATTCATTGGCCCAGATCTCGCCGACCAGACCCAGCTGCGCCGGATCTGTCAGGAGAGGATCCAAAAGGACCTCGACATTATTGAGCGGGGCCTTCGCGACACTCCGGAACTGACAGGAGGTGACCACGCCACGGCGCTGGACATATACCTGTGCTGTCTGTTGCGTTGGTGCAAACTTTATGCCGAAACCCCGGAAATGCCCTGGTTGGATCTCACCAGCTATCCAAGCCTGCACAGGCTCTGCACCAAGGCTGAAACCCGCGCCAGCACCCGTGCAGCCCAGACCGCCGAAGGCCTGGGGCCACAGCCTTTTACTCAGCCCAGCCTCGCAAATCCCCCAGAAGGATCCGCCACCTGATGTTCCTCTCCGTTTTTGATATGTTCAAAGTGGGCATTGGCCCCTCCTCCTCCCATACCATGGGCCCAATGGTCGCCGCCGCGCGTTTCCTTGATATGATGCGCGCTTCGCCCTTTGAGTTCAACGGATTGCGGGCCTCCCTGCATGGCTCGCTGGCCTTTACCGGGGTTGGCCATGCCACTGACCGTGCCACAATACTGGGTTTGGGGGGCTTCTTGCCTGACACCTATGATGACGAAAAGGCAGAGGCCTTTTTGGTGGAGCTGGCCAAGACCCATGTGATGCAGCCAGAGGGCCTACCTGAACTGAATTTCAATCCCAAGGCCGACATGCTGTTTGACTATGATCACGTGCTTGAAGGCCATGCCAATGGCATGATCTTGATGGCCACCGACGCCCAGGGGGATGTGATCTTGCAGCAGGTTTTCTATTCCATCGGCGGCGGCTTTGTTCTCACCGAAGAGGAGCTGGCCGCTGGCAAGGATGTCGATGAAGGCGCGCCCGTGCCCTACCCCTTCACGTCAGCTGCTATGATGCTGGAGATGGCCAAGAAGAGCGGTAAGAGCATTGCCCAGATGAAACGTGCCAATGAAATCTCGCGTGGTTGCGAGCAGAGCCTGGCCAAGGGAACTGCCCGGATCTGGGAGGTGATGAACAACTGCATCGAGCGCGGGTTGGTGCGCGACGGCATTCTGCCAGGTGGGCTGAATGTCCGCCGCCGGGCCAAGGGCATTTACGACAGCCTAATGGCAGAGCGGGGGATGAATCTGGTCGCGCCTCATACCATCAACGACTGGATGAGCGTCTACGCGATGGCAGTAAACGAGGAAAACGCAGCTGGGGGCCAGGTTGTCACCTCGCCCACAAATGGCGCTGCCGGTGTCCTGCCGGCGGTCGTGCGCTATTACCTCGATCACGTGCCCGGCGCCGCGCCGTCGCATGTGGAAGATTTCCTGCTGACTGCTGCAGCCATTGGCGGGTTGGTCAAATTCAACGCTTCAATTTCCGGCGCCGAAGCCGGTTGCCAAGCAGAGGTTGGCTCGGCCTCGGCAATGGCCGCAGCGGGTCTGTGCGCGGTTATGGGCGGCACCCCGGAACAGGTGGAAAACGCCGCTGAAATCGCGCTGGAGCACCACCTGGGCATGACCTGCGACCCTGTTAAAGGCCTCGTTCAGGTACCCTGCATCGAGCGCAATGGCTTGGGGGCGATCAAGGCGGTTTCAGCGGCCTCTCTGGCGCTGCGCGGCGATGGGCAGCATCTGGTGCCTCTGGATGCGGTGATCGAAACCATGCGTCAGACTGGCGCTGACATGCACGAAAAATACAAAGAGACCTCGCTAGGCGGGCTGGCTGTCAACGTACCAAACTGTTGATCTAGGGGCCATTCCCTCCTGCGCGCAACCAATGCTTGCACCTTCTCGGCGACGCGCCTAGCGTGGCGCCATGACACAAAACACCACCCTTGATCGCCCTCTGCTTGGCATCGCATTGATGCTTGGATTTTGCATTCTGATCCCGCTTGGCGATGCCATCGCCAAGCTGCTGGCGGACAGGGTGCCTGTGGGGCAGATCGTCTTTATCCGCTTTGCAGCGCAGGCGCTGATTTTGGTGCCGGTCTCCCTCATATTGGGGCAAAGCCTGCGACTGCCTCGGCGTTTGTTACCGCCAGTGTTCCTGCGGACCCTGTTGCAGATGGGCGGGATCACCGCAATGTTCAACGCCCTGCGCTACCTGCCCCTGGCGGATGCGGTGGCAATTGCCTTTGTGATGCCCTTTATCATGCTGCTGTTGGGCAAATATGTCCTGGGAGAAGAGGTCGGCTTTCGCCGTCTCGCCGCCTGCGTTGTGGGCTTTATTGGCACGCTATTGGTGATCCAGCCGAGCTTTGCCGTGGTTGGGCTAAATGCGCTCTGGCCGCTGGCCGTCGCCGTGATCTTTGCTGTCTTTATGCTGGTCACCCGCAAAATCGCCAAAGACACCTCTCCGATCCCACTACAGGCAGTATCGGGCCTCATCGCATCCCTGCTGATGCTACCGCTGTTCTGGCTTGGGAGCATGGGAGATATCGCTTTCCTCAGCCCTGCTCTGCCTGGCCGGGAAAGCTGGACCCTCCTGGCCATGGCTGGGGCCCTGGGCACCGTCGCACATCTGTTGATGACCTGGAGCCTGCGGTATGCACCGGCTTCGACCCTGGCGTCGATGCAGTATCTGGAGATCCCCATCGCCACCCTGGTTGGCTGGCTGATCTTCCAAGAGCTGCCCAACACTCTGGCCAGCCTTGGCATTGGCCTGACCGTTGCAGCTGGGCTCTATGCGATCCTGCGCGAACACAGGGCCGCCAAAGAGGCCGCCCTCGTCGGCCCTGAAACCGCAGCTACCTAAGCGCCCGCATAAGCGCTGGCAGATGGTGGCGCGGAATCAGCCCCAATAGACCAGGTCCATCAACAGTAAGTGTCACCGTGCCAAGCGCCCGATTTGAGGTACCAATCTGTCCGCCTGGTCGCATGACCAGCCCTTCAAGTGGCCATTGCAATCCGGTGGAGCCTGCGCGCACTTCGCGCAAAGGAAACAGCGACACAGTTTCCCCAGCGCGCAGCGGGAGCGAAATCTGCTCAGGCAGGTGAAAAATCACCTCCTGTGCGCCCAGAACAATACAGGGCGGGCCGATGTCTTGCACCAGCGCGTTAAGAACCGCCAATTGGTGATCGACCCGCCCCCCAAGAAACCCGACCGCAACGACGAGTGGCGCGCGGATAGCCCGCAGGGCCTTCTCGAAATCCGTGCTATCCTGCTCTGCCACGCGAAACTGCCGGTCTTGCGGGATCTGTGCCAAAATATGTGAAGGAATCGAATCAAAATCTCCAATCACAGCGCTTGGCAGATGATTTTGCGCCACGGCATGCGCCGCCCCGCCATCAGCAGCCACTAAACAATTGGTTAAGGACAGCGCCAAATGCAGGTCACCTTCCCCAAGGTCACCGCCCCCCACTAGCGTGACTGGCTCTGTTTTGTCTACAATCAGCTTGTTCATGCCGAGATTATTCGCAGATCTAGAAACCGGCCACAATCTAAACACAAAATGATACGATCAATTGCACGGATTCGAGCAGAATTTGACGAGCTAGCCCATATTGTAAATTGCAATTACTTTGGCGAGGACGAGCAAACCGATGGTACATAACAACAAAGTTCTAACGGTTTCCTATGGAACCTTCTCCTGCACGCTGGAAGGGTTTGAAGATTCCTTTGGCACAATGAAGGCCATTGCTGAGTATTTCCGCGATCTGGCCTCGGATGACCGATACTTTGGTGCAGAACCGCCCCAGCCTGACGCCGACATGCTGGCGCGCATTGCTCAGCGCGAAGTCGCGCGCCAGGTTGAGGCCCGCACCAGCAGCGATGGTATTCACCTGCGCACTGCGGCGCCCGACGACGCGCCGGCACAGCCAGCCCACCAGACTGCCCCTGCGCCATCCCGCGCAGCCGTCACTGCCACCGCAGATGAGCCCGTTCTGGCCATCCAAGAAGATGCAAACGACCACCCCCAGGCGCGGTCCCTGGCACAGGACACCACCGAGGTAGATCCGAGCACGGTCGATCTGTTTGATGAAGAATTGCCAGAGCTGGACCCTGCCGATGACGTTAGTGCAGAGGCCTCCGCGATTGAGGCTATGGTTGAGCCTGAGATAGAGGCGACACCTGTAACAGAACCTCATGAGCACGAAGCGCAGGCGCAAGAGGAACAGGCACATGAGAGCGCCCCAAGCCCTGCGCCCGCAGTTGATCTGGAAACCATCGCGGCGATTTCCGCAGCGGTTTCTGAAGCGCCAAGCTCCGATGACCACGCCACAGATGAGGCCGTAGCAGAAGATGTGGAGTTCTTTGACGACGAGATCGTCGCGGAACCAGTTGTCTCTTCCACTCAAAAGGCCCCAGCCGCCGAAAGCATCGCCGCCAAGTTGCAACGCATTCGTGCTGTGGTCTCTCAGACCGCTGATGAAGAGTTCTCAGAGGACGAACACGCAGAGTCCTTTGTTGAAACAGCGCGCGCCGAACTGACGCAGGTTGCAGACGACGATGAGGAAGAACCCGAAAGCGAGATCGAAAGCGACGAAATCTCGCGGGTTCTGGACCGCCTTGATCTCACCGGTGAGTATGCCGTGGCAGAGCCCGCGGAACAGCAACAAGCCCCTGTCTCAGATAGCCCTGAACAGGCCCAGACCAGCGAATCACTGATTGCGTCGGTTCTGCAAGATCCAACTGCGGCGCCAGAAACTAAGGCTCAGCCCGAAACGGATGGTGCCGAAGCAGGGGATGTAGAAGCGGCGCCTGCCCGTCCCAAACGTGGCATCCGCCTGACCCGCCGCAAAACTGTCAAAGCCGAGGCCACCAGCACACCAAAGGACGTGCCCGACACAGCGGGTGAAACGCGGGCAGACGAACCCCTTGCGGAACCAGAGCCCACCATTCCAGAGGACAGTACCGCAACGCAAAACACCCCCGTTCCTGCCAAGCCAATGCGCGCGCGCATTGTCAAAGTGAAGCGCGCGGAGCTTGAAAAAGCAATGACTTCGGGCAATCTCGAAGAGGTAACTGAGGAGGATGCGGCAGAAGCGCAAGACACCGCGTCTCAGCTGGAGAGCTCGCTGGATGCCCATGAGGAAGCGGACCTATTGCGTGAACTGGCCGAGGTGGAAGCAGAGCTTCTCGCCAGCAATCAGGATGATGAGGCGACGCAGCCCGCACCAGAAGAGCCCGCACAATCAGAGCATCTGAAAGTAGCTGAAACCTCTGCCCCTGCCAGTGCCCCGCAGACGCCAAGCGCGCAGCCCAAGGCCTCGCCGGATAGTGACGTCTCCCGCCTGATGGAAGCTGCGGCGAGCAAGCTCGAAGATCCCGACAATGCGACCTCGCGAGAGACCTACAGCCACCTGCGCGCGGCGGTTGCGGCCGCTGAGGCAGATCGCTCTGCCGGTGATAACAGCGTCCAAAAGGATGAGGCGGAAGCCTATCGTGAGGACCTCGCCAATGTGGTACGACCCCGTCGGCCCGGTTCTGCTGACGCCTCTAAGGCGCCGCGCCCTCGCAGCTCTGGCAGCCGTCCCGCTCCGCTCAAACTGGTGGCGGAACAACGTATTGACCCGCAGCCACAGGCTGCATCAAAGCCCGTACGCCCACGCCGCATCTCCACCCCTGTCGAAGAAACCTCCGCGGCTCAAGCAGAAGCCTTTGGCAGCTTTACCGATTACGTGCGCGACCAGGGCGCTGCGGAGTTGCACGAGCTGTTGGAAGCTGCTGCCTCCTACCTCAGCTTTGTTGAGGGGCGCGATCATTTCTCGCGTCCTCAATTGATGAACAAGGTGCGCAGCGTTGGGCATGGCGATTTCAACCGTGAGAACGGGCTGCGCTCAATTGGTCAATTGCTACGCGAAGGTAAGATTGAGCGCTCCGACAATGGCCATTTCTCAGCCACCGACGTCATTGGGTTCCGCCCGCCAAAACGCGCTGCGGGCTAAGCCCCGCATAAAAAGATCCGGTTACGTTGACCGGTCTTAAAAACAAAAGGCCCGACCGGATTGAATTCCGGTCGGGCCTTTGTCTTTGGTCTTAGTTAGGTGCGACGGCACCTATTCTTCGGCATCCGGGTCTTCTTTGCCGACGCCGCGAAAGACAAATTTGAACGGCAGAACCCACAGTACACCCAGCACCGCGTAGATCAGTAGCTCCAACAGGATCGGAGGCCGTTCAAACAGGCTCACCACGTTGACCGCGACGATGATGTAGAGTGGCATACCGATCAACAAAACGACCAGCGCCCAGCGGCGGCGCGCCTTGTAGCTGAGGGCAGGTTTATCCGACATCAGTCAGCAAAGGGGTCGGTCACCAGAATGGTGTCGTCCCGCTCCGGGCTGGTGGACAGCAGTGCCACAGGGCATTCGATCAGCTCTTCCACGCGTTTCACATATTTGATGGCATTTGCGGGCAGATCGTTCCAGCTGCGTGCGCCTTCGGTCGATTCAGACCAACCGGGCATTTCCTCATAGATCGGTGTGCAACGCGCCTGCTGATCGGCGGCGGTGGGCAGATAGTCCAGACGGGTGCCGTCCAGATCATAGCCCACACATATTTTCAGCGTTTCAAAGCCGTCCAGCACGTCCAGTTTGGTCAAGGAAATGCCGGTGATGCCGGAGGTGGCGCAGGTCTGGCGTACCAGGCAGGCATCAAACCAGCCACAGCGGCGCTGGCGGCCAGTGGTAGTGCCAAACTCATGACCACGGGTGCCCAGACGTTCCCCATCTGCGTCGGGCTTGCCCTCAGCGTCCAACAGCTCGGTTGGGAACGGGCCTTCGCCAACGCGGGTGGTATAGGCTTTCACGATACCCAGCACATAATCGATGGAGCCCGGACCGATACCAACACCGGTAGAGGCCTGACCGGCGATCACATTGGAGGAGGTAACAAAGGGATAAGTGCCAAAATCAATGTCCAATAGCGCGCCTTGGGCACCTTCAAACAGGATTCGTTTGCCGGCTTTGCGCTTCTCATTGAGCACTTTCCACACGGGGGCGGCATAGGGCAGGATCTTGGGCGCGATCTCTTTCAGCTGCGCCACCAGAGCATCGCGGTCGATGGCTTCAATGCCCAGACCTTTGCGCAGCGGATCATGGTGCTGCAGCGCGCGGTCAACGCGGGCCTCCAGCGTGGCTTCATCCGCCAGGTCCGCGACGCGGATGGCGCGACGGCCAACCTTGTCTTCATAGGCCGGGCCGATGCCGCGCCCAGTGGTACCGATCTTGGTGCCTTTAGAGGCCGCCTCTTCGCGGGCGCGATCCAGCTCACCGTGCAGGGGCAGAATCAGCGGTGTGTTTTCTGCGATCATCAGCGTCTCGGGGCTGATATCAACGCCCTGGGCCTGCACGGTTTCGATCTCTTTCAGCAGGTGCCAAGGGTCCAGAACCACGCCATTGCCGATCACGCTCAGCTTGCCACCGCGGACAACGCCCGAGGGCAGCGCGTGCAGCTTGTATACTTTGCTGTCAATGACCAGCGTATGGCCGGCATTGTGACCGCCCTGAAAACGCGCAATCACATCGGCACGTTCGCTGAGCCAGTCAACGATCTTGCCTTTTCCTTCATCACCCCACTGGGCGCCGACTACCACGACATTGGCCATCTCAGGTCCTTTGTATGCTGGTTTAAATGTATGCTGGTGGAAACCAGAGCCTCGTATAGCGATGCCGCGCCCGCGAGGGAACCGCTAAATCGACGCAGAAGCGTTACATTCGACCAAGCCCCTGCCAAACAGGCGATCCAATCAGCCTGCCAGATGCACCGGGTCGCCATGTGGGGTACTCAGATAGGCCTCTTCCCAGTCGCGCCGCACCAGAGCCACCTCCTGCGGGCTGGCACTTCCCGCCTCGGCAAGAATCGCTTCCAACGTTTCGAGCCAGGCATCAAAGTAGTCTGCCCCCCCGTCCAGCTCGCGGCTCAGCCCATTGCGGCGCAGGGTTTGGGAAAACCGCGTTACCCAGTCCGCCCAACTAAAACGGCCCGCCTCGTTCAAGGACACTGTGAGCGCAAAGACCTGGGCATGCCACGGTTCCAGGAAGGCCGGTTCAGGAGCGCTATGGCTGATGCAATCGCTCATCTTTACGCCTCCGCCTCCAGATAGCTTTGCCAAAGGTCCAGTACCACTTCGTCATTTGGGTGTTCTGGATGGGCCCAAAGTTCTGACGCCTTAAATACAACAGCATAGAGCGGCTCTGGCGACTCCCCTAGCCCATGAGCGTTGCTATCTGGCAAAACATGGGCGCCATGCTGGAGTAGGATTTCCCCGCAAGCCCCCGTTGCGTAGCCTGGAAGTCGGGTGTGGCCACCATCAACCAACGCGCTGCCGCCCGGATGGCGGGTCTTGACCCTATCGCCAGGGGCAAAGCTGGTCGCAATAGCACTGTCACGATTGGCGGGTCCGCCCTTGGCCAGAACTGCCGCGACAGCCTCCGCCTTGAGCGCCTTGGACGCCAATGCATGCACTCCCGCATCGTCCTTCCCCTCAAGGTCTTCGCGAGTCAGAACCCCCGTCTCAACCAGCAGATCCGCCAGCGCCGAGATCCATTTCTCATAATAGGAAAACCGCGTGTAATCTTTCGGCGACAGCCGCTCACGCGCATGGCGCGAAATATCGATGTTCCATTTACCCAAAGCCCCACAGGCCAGGGTGACGGCCAGAGCACGGGCGTGCCAGTCTGTGGCAAAGATCGGCGCATCCGGGGAATCTGGCATCACGGGCCCATCACCGAATCGACCGCCCATGTCGTGCACCCGGCTCATGTTAGGGCTCCTTCATCGGGCTTTGAAGCCAGCGCCGTCCCAATCATCGAATCACGCGAGACCAGATCCGCAAGCGCATCTTCGTCCAGATCTTCACTGCCTGCGGGGCGCATAGGCAGCACCAGATAGCGAACTTCTGCTGTCGAATCCCACACACGCACCGCCGTCTCAGCCGGTAGGCTCACGCCGAAATCTGCCAAAACCCCCCGCGGTTCCCGTACGGCGCGGGCGCGGTAGGCATCAGATTTATACCACCCAGGTGGAATGCCCAGCAGCGGCCATGGGTAACAACTGCATAGGGTGCAGACGACCATATTGTGTTGTGTCGGGGTATTCTCCACCACAACCATATGTTCGCCCTGCCGCCCATAATACCCGAGCTCTGCCAGTACCGGGTCAGCATCCGCCAGCAAGGCTGCCTTAAACGCCGGATCGCTCCAGGCACGGGCAACAACGCGAGCACCATTTTGGGGACCGATCTTGTTTTGATAGGTATCAATGATCTCATCCAGGGCGGCTGGGTCAATCAACCCCTTACGGGTGAGAATCGTTTCTAGTGCTTTAACCCGCAAAGCAGGGTCAGAGGGCAGAACGGCGTGCGGGTGGTCAGAATGATCATGAGGCATATCCGCAGCCTGCCCCAGTGCCTGCGCCCACGTCCAGTCACTTTTCCTGTGTTTCTGCGCCGTTTTACCGGGTCAGGCCTTCTCTGTATCAAGTCAGTACCAACAATCGAAACTGAGCCCTTGCCCCTGTCGGCATTCTTGCCTATTTACCGCCCGATAGTTTAGCCAACAGCCGCAGGAACCTATGGAAAACGTTGTTCTCATCATCCATCTTCTCTTGGCTCTTGGCCTAATTGCCGTCGTGCTGCTGCAGCGCTCCGAAGGTGGAGGCCTGGGTATGGGCAGTGGCGGCGGTGGTGGCGGGGCCATGTCTGGCCGCTCAGCCGCGACAGCTCTGGGTAAGGTGACATGGGTGCTGGCGATCTGCTTTATCTGCACATCGATCACTCTGACCGTCCTAGCGGCACAAAAATCCGCCGGATCCTCGGTAGCTGATGGGATCGTTCCTAGCACCACCGAAAGTGGCGAGGCTCCGGCAGCTCCAATCGCGCCTTTGGGCAGCGATTTATTGCCACCAGCCGAAGGCGACAATGCGCCGCTGGTTCCCAGCGCCGACTAAGACCTAAGCCGACGACGACCTACAAGACCTAGAATTTTGGTAGAGAACCGTAACAGCATCTTGCGGTTCTCTTGCGCATGCCGCGCGAATCCTATATATGTGTAGCCCCGTGATGCAGCGGTTTTTTACAACCGTCGGGCAGCTATTTTCTGACTTCTCACGGGGGCAGCCGAACACTCATGGCGCGTTTCATCTTTATCACTGGTGGTGTGGTTTCATCGCTTGGCAAGGGCCTGGCGTCTGCCGCTCTTGGGGCTCTTTTGCAGGCGCGCGGCTACTCAGTCCGTCTGCGCAAACTGGACCCCTATCTAAACGTCGATCCCGGCACCATGAGCCCGTTTGAACATGGCGAAGTCTTTGTGACCGACGATGGCGCAGAAACCGACCTGGATTTGGGTCACTATGAGCGGTTTACGGGTGTGCCAGCCCGTAAGACCGACTCTATCTCCTCGGGCCGGGTCTATACAAATGTCCTGGAGAAAGAGCGCCGCGGCGACTACCTGGGGAAAACAATCCAGGTGATCCCCCATGTCACTAACGAGATCAAAGATTTCATCTCGATCGGTGAGGATGAGGTCGATTTCATGCTCTGCGAGATTGGCGGAACCGTCGGCGATATCGAAGGCCTGCCCTTCTTTGAGGCGATCCGCCAGTTTAGTCAGGACAAACCGCGCGGCCAGTGCCTGTTCATGCACCTGACCCTGCTGCCCTATATCAAGGCAAGCGGTGAGTTGAAGACCAAGCCTACCCAGCACTCGGTCAAAGAGTTGCGCTCGATTGGTCTGGCCCCCGATATTTTGGTGTGCCGCTCGGAAGGTCCCATTCCACAGAAAGAGCGCGAAAAGTTGGCCCTTTTCTGTAATGTCCGCCCTGACAGCGTGATCGCCGCGCAGGATTTGAAGTCCATCTATGAGGCGCCGCTGGCCTATCACCGTGAAGGGATGGACCAGGCGGTTTTGGATGCCTTCGGTATCTCACCAGCCCCCAAACCCAACCTTGTCCGCTGGGAAGATGTGGCCGACCGCATCTATAATCCCGAAGGCGAAGTCCGGGTGGCCATCGTAGGCAAATACACCCAGCTAGAAGACGCCTATAAATCCATCGCCGAGGCGCTGACCCATGGTGGCATGTCCAACCGGGTGAAGGTCAAGATCGAATGGGTCGATGCCGAACTGTTCGACCGCGAAGACGCTACGCCGCATCTGCAGGGCTTCCATGCGATTCTGGTACCCGGCGGCTTTGGCGAGCGCGGCACCGAGGGCAAGATCAAAGCGGCGCAATATGCCCGCGAGCACAAAGTGCCCTACCTTGGCATCTGTCTTGGCATGCAAATGGCCGTGATCGAGGCCGCACGCAATGTCGCCGGCATTGCCGAGGCGGGATCGGAAGAATTCGACCATGAGGCCGGTAAAAAGCGGTTTGAGCCTGTTGTCTATCACTTGAAAGAATGGGTGCAGGGCAATCACAAGGTCCAGCGAAAGGCCGATGACGACAAAGGCGGTACCATGCGCCTGGGCGCATATGACGCCACCCTGACCGAGGGCTCCAATGTCGCAGCAGTCTACGGCAGCACCCATATCGAAGAGCGTCACCGCCATCGCTATGAGGTCGACACCAAATACAAAGAGAAGCTGGAGGCCTGTGGGCTCAATTTCTCAGGCATGTCCCCTGATGGGCGCCTGCCCGAAATCGTTGAATGGAGCGATCACCCCTGGTTCATCGGCGTTCAGTTCCACCCAGAACTGAAATCCAAACCCTTTGCCCCACATCCGCTGTTTGACGGCTTTGTGCGCGCCGCAAAAGAAGCCTCGCGTCTGGTCTGACCCCTGCGCCGGCATGGTGACTATCAAAAAACGGGCTTTCTTCGGGGCCCGTTTTTTTTGTTCAATTAGCCTATTTGCCTTGATCCGGTCAAAACCCTCTTCCGTTAGCGCAAGCGCTTACAGCCACAACTTGTTTCTTGTGACGAGCGCGCTATAGACAGGGCCAGATATAAAAAAATTTCGCGGAGAGACCGGATCATGGCGCAAGAAATTAACCAGGAACAGTTTGACCGTATCGCAACCGGTGACGGCTTTATTGCTGCGCTGGATCAATCCGGCGGCTCTACTCCAAAGGCGCTTGGCCTCTATGGAGTAACCGAGGATGCCTATTCCAACGACGAAGAGATGTTCGGCGAAATCCAGAAGATGCGTGCCCGTATCATCTGTGCGCCAGACTTTAGCTCCGCAAAAATCCTGGGTGCGATTCTCTTTGAAAAAACCATGGACAACGCCATCGATGGCACCCCTGTGCCGACCTACCTGTGGGAAAAATGCGGTGTTGTCCCTTTTCTGAAGGTCGATAAGGGCCTGGCAGATGAGGTCGACGGTGTGCAGATGATGAAACCAATGCCCGACCTTGATGCACTGCTGTCCCGCGCTGTGGAAAAAGGTATCTTTGGCACCAAGATGCGCTCGGTTGTCAAAGAAGCAAACCCACAGGGCATCAAAAACGTGGTGGCACAGCAGTTCGAAGTGGGCAAGCAAATCGCAGCAGCAGGCCTTGTGCCAATCATTGAACCCGAAGTCGACATCAACTCCCCCACCAAGGGCGAGGCCGAAATCTTCCTCAAGGCCGAAATCAAGGACCAGCTCGACGCCCTACCCGAGGGCACCAAGGTGTCGCTAAAGCTGACCATCCCAAATGAGGCCGGTATTTATGATTCGCTGGCGGATCATCCCGCCGTAGTGCGCGTTGTCGCCCTGTCTGGGGGCTACAGCACCGATGACGCCTGCGAAAAACTGTCCCAGAACGCCAAGATGATCGCCTCTTTCAGCCGCGCGCTGACCGAAGGTCTGAATGTCTCCATGTCTGACGACGAATATAACGGTGCCCTGGGCTCCAACATTGAAAAAATCTACCAGGCTTCGCTGTAAGCCCGGCCGCCAATTCGGTATAGAATTCAGACCGTCCCAGTGGGGCGGTCTTTTTTCGTGCCTACCTTCGTCCTATGGTAGGTAGGATCAGCCAGTGGGGGAAACCGGATGTCATCGAAGAAAGAACTGCTTCAAACCTTTCTCAAAGGGATCGAAACCGGCGATGCCATGGCTGCCGCTGTGGTCAACGAGGCCAAATACATCCAGCATAATCCGCAGACCCATGAGGGCAGCGAGGGCATCGCAAGCCTGTTTGCGCGGCTCTCAAAGACCGATCCCAAAGTGACATTTGTACGGGTGTTTGAAGACGGCGATTTTGCCTTTGCCCATAATGAATATGACTTTGCCAGCCTGCGCGTCGCCTTTGAGGTGTTTCGCTTTGAAGATGACCAGGCGGTGGAGCATTGGGACAATATCCAACCAGACCAGCCGCCAAACGCCTCTGGGCGCGGCATGCTAGATGGCAATACCGAGATCACCGACTTGGAGAAAACTGAAGAAAACAGAGCCCTGGCACGCGCGTTTGTTCAAACCGTCTGCATCGAGCAGCAGTTTCAAAAGCTCAGTGACTATACTCACCCAAAACTGCAGCAACATCACCCAAAGATTGGCGATGGCGCCGCTGCGCTTGGCGCTGCCCTTCAGGATGCCGGACTTGCGCTGCGCTACAGTCAGGTCCACCGGGTGCTGGCCGAGGGAAACTTTGTACTCTGTGTAAGCGAAGGCTGGCGGGGGGATGCGCATTCCAGCTTTTACGATCTGTTCCGCATGTCCGAGGGCAAAATCGTCGAACAGTGGAACACCACAGAAACCGTGCCCCCACGCGCCGAATGGAAAAACGACAACGGCAAGTTCTGATCCCAGCTAGCCTTCAAAGCCTGCAAAGATCTCCATCAGCCAGTCTTCGAACAGCTGCACCTCAGGCCGCAATGGCCCGCGCCCCTGGCGCCGGATCAGATAGTGGGACTGGGCAAAGGGCATCGGCGGCCCTGCAATCTCTAGCCCCATGCCGCGCTCAATCGACAGTTCGGCAAAGCGGGTCAGAACTGTGGCATAGCCGCCGCCCCCCGCCACCAGCTGCAGCGCAGCCACCGTGGTATCCACGGAAAACCGTGCGTTTTCATTGGTATATGGCAGATCATGCGCCGCGAAATAGCGCGCCCAATGGTCCTCATAGCCCAGAATGTGAATCAGCGGCCCCTGCAACAGCTCTGCCACCTGCTGCGGCCTGGGGCCACTGGCCGCGCTAACCGGCACGATGGTCTCTTGCGACAGACGGACCGAGGTCACATCCTGCCAGTCCCCATGGCCCAGCCGGACCTCAACATCCGCATCCACATCATCGCGTGGCTCTGGCTCAGTCCAGATATTGGAAACCAGACGAATGTTAATCTCAGGATGGCGCGCGGCAAACGCGGGCAGCAGATGCGCCAGCCACAGCGCTGAGGTGGACACGGGCACCCGCACCGTCAGGGTTCGGGCGGTTTCGGCCCCAAACAGCCGGGTCGTCGAAAGCGCAATGTCGCCCAGCGCCTGGCGCACGGTCAGCGCATAGGCCTGGCCGATCTCGGTCAGCTCCAGCCGCCGCGCCTGCCTGTAAAACAGTTTGCTGCCCAGCCGTGCTTCCAACGAACGGATATGCAGGCTGACAGCCGTTTGGGTCAGCCCCAGCTCCTGGGCCGTCTCGGTGAAATTCAGCAGACGTGCAGCAGCCTCAAAGCTGCGTAACCAGGTCAGATTGGCCAAGCGGTCATCCATTCTATCACCAAATATTTTTAACCATTTTTGGCAGCAATTATCATTTTACTTTCTGCATGTCCCGGAGTTTCTTCGTTTTCAGAACAGATGCTCCCGCACGCCTGCACCCGGGAGAGCAAACAGGAGGAGACCAGGTATGAGAGTTGGATTTATTGGCCTTGGCAACGTGGGCCACAAACTGTCCGGGTCGTTGTTGCGCAATGGCGTTGACCTGACAGTCTATGACCTCAACCCCGATCTGGTTGAGACCTTTGTCGCCAAGGGCGCCAAGGCCGGGACCAACCCAGCGCAGCTGATGCGGGACTGTGATGCAGTGATCACCTGCCTGCCCTCGCCAGCAGCGTCGGATGCGGTGATGCAGGAAATGCTGCCCGAGGTGACAGAGGGCAAGATCTGGATGGAGATGTCGACCACAGATGAGGCCGAGGTCAAACGATTGGGAGGTTTGGTCATCGCAGCGGGTGGCGCAGCGGTGGATTGCCCTGTTTCAGGCGGCTGTCACAGGGCTGATACTGGCAATATAGCCATTTTTGCTGGCTGTGATCGCGCCACTTTTGAACGCATCCTGCCCTTCCTCACCACCATGGGACGCCGTATCCTGCATACAGGAGAGCTGGGCTCTGCCTCAGTTCTGAAGGTCCTGACCAACTATCTGGCCACCGTCCATCTGGTCGCCAATGCCGAAGCTCTGGTCACCGCCAAGGCCGCCGGCATGGATCTCAACACCGCCTATGAGGCGATCAAGATCAGCTCGGGAAATTCCTTTAGCCATGTCACCGAAAGCCAGGTTATTCTGAATGGCAGCCGCGACATTTCCTTCACCATGGATCTGGTGAAAAAGGACGTCGGCCTGTTCCAGGAAATCGCCGAGCGCAATGATGTGCCGCTGGAAGTCAGCCCAATGATCGTGAAGATATTTGAGGATGGCATTGCAAAATACGGCGAGCGAGAACTG
The DNA here is from genome assembly GCA_913054455.1 of uncultured Roseobacter sp. Classification (GTDB taxonomy): domain Bacteria; phylum Pseudomonadota; class Alphaproteobacteria; order Rhodobacterales; family Rhodobacteraceae; genus Pseudophaeobacter. Next base: position 1,096 of record CAJXIL010000068.1, on the reverse strand, counting down.
TCGCCCAATATCATCCGCCGCCTCGAAGACGCCACCGGCCTGTCGATCCTCGCCCCAGGTTTCCCCCCGGAAATGACCGATGATGAACCCGAAGAGCCCGGCTATGAAGTCGTCCCTCAGGGCAAACGCTGAAGTAAGAAGAAAAAGGCGGCGTCAGGGATCTGGCGCCGCCGTTCGCTTCGTCATCCCCACCGGAGAGAGGGGAGAGAAGTCAAAACAGTCTGGGAGGGAGGACTGTTAAAACTGATATAGGGCGGGCTCGCATCATTTAAAGACCGGGGCGCGTTTTTGCATTTGCGCCGCGATCACTTCCATCTGCTCAGGCTTACCGATCAGCTTCACCTGTTCGGCGCTTTCGCGCAGCAGCACCTCAGATTGCGAGGCGCCGGATTCGGCGTATTCAATCATGCGCTTGGCGGCTTTGATCGCATTGGGTCCCTTGCCTGCAATCTCTGCCGCCAGTTCTTGTGCCGCAGCCAGTGGCTCGTCAGCAACCGAGGTCACCATGCCCCAGGTCATGGCCTGCTCTGCAGAGATAGGGGCCGCAGTATAGGTGAGCTGGCGCAGCACGTCAGAGCGCAGTAGTTTTGGCAACAATACCATGCCACCCATATCGGGGATGATGCCCCATTTCATCTCCATCACCGCCAGTTTGGTATCAGGCGCAGCAATGCGGATATCAGCGCCCAGCGCCAATTGCAGACCACCGCCATAGGTGGCCCCCTGCAGCGCTGCAATCACCGGGATCCCCAACCGGCGCCAGATCATCGACACCTCCTGCATCTCATTGGCATCGTGATGGCTGCGCTCCATCAGCCAGGTCTCTGGATCGGTTTTGCCCATCGACATGAAGCTCATCAGGTCCAGTCCGGCGCAAAAACTTTTGCCTTCTCCCGACAGAACCACCACCCGCGCATCCGAGGCTGCAACCTCAGCCCCGGCCGCCAGAATGCCCTTGACCATGGCATCATCCAGCGCGTTCATCTTGTCGCCCCGTGTCAGTGTGACATGCGCAATATGGTCTTTGATCTCAACGGAAACCCGCGCCATTGTGGCACCTCCTGCCTGTTTCATTTGCCAACAGACTGCCCCGGTT
>CAJXIL010000067.1 GCA_913054455.1 uncultured Roseobacter sp. | reverse complement strand
TCGACGAGAGCCTGTTGGGCTGGAAAGAGTTCGAGATGGAAGTGGTCCGCGACAAGGCGGACAATGCCATCATCGTCTGCGCCATTGAAAACATCGATCCCATGGGCGTGCACACGGGCGACTCGATCACCGTGGCGCCGGCGCTGACGCTGACGGACAAAGAATACCAGATCATGCGGACCCATTCGATCAACGTGCTGCGTGAGATCGGTGTTGAGACCGGCGGTTCCAACGTGCAATGGGCGGTGAACCCTGCCGATGGCCGTATGGTGGTCATTGAAATGAACCCACGGGTGTCGCGCTCCTCTGCACTGGCCTCCAAGGCGACCGGTTTCCCAATTGCCAAGATCGCGGCCAAACTGGCCGTCGGCTACACCCTAGACGAGCTGGACAATGACATCACCAAGGTCACACCAGCCTCGTTCGAGCCCTCGATCGACTATGTTGTCACCAAGATCCCAAAATTCGCCTTTGAAAAATTCCCCGGCTCCGAGCCCTATCTGACCACCGCGATGAAATCCGTGGGCGAGGCCATGTCCATTGGCCGCACCATCCATGAATCGATGCAAAAGGCGCTGGCCTCAATGGAATCGGGTCTCACCGGCTTTGACGAAATAGAGATCCCCGGTCTGACCATCGGCACCTGGGAGGTCGCCACAGACAAGGCTGCGGTGATCAAAGCGATCAGCAAGCAGACACCGGACCGGCTGCGGACCATAGCCCAGGCCATGCGCCACGGGCTCAGCAACGATGAGATCTTTGGCGTTACTAAGTTTGACCCCTGGTTTCTGGACCGCATCCGCGAAATCATCGACGCCGAGGCTGAGGTCCGCGCCAATGGCCTGCCCGAGGGCGAAAAAGGCCTGCGCCACCTCAAGATGCTTGGCTTTACCGATGCGCGCCTGGCCAATCTGACCGAGACTTCGGAAAAATCTGTGCGCCATGCGCGGATTGCCAAGGGCGTGACTGCGGTATTCAAACGCATTGACACCTGCGCCGCCGAATTTGAGGCCCAGACCCCCTATATGTATTCCACCTACGAAGCTCCGATGATGGGCGACGTGGAATGCGAAGCGCGGCCTTCGGATCGCAAAAAAGTCGTCATCCTCGGCGGTGGCCCCAACCGCATCGGTCAGGGGATCGAGTTTGACTACTGCTGCTGCCACGCCTGCTATGCACTGACGGATGCGGGTTATGAAACCATCATGGTCAACTGCAACCCAGAGACGGTGTCGACCGATTATGACACCTCGGACCGTCTGTATTTTGAGCCGCTGACCTTTGAACACGTGATGGAAATCCTGCGGGTTGAGCAGGAAAACGGCACCCTGCACGGGGTCATCGTCCAGTTTGGCGGTCAGACGCCGCTGAAACTGGCCAATGCGCTGCAGGACGAGGGTATTCCGATCCTGGGCACCACCCCAGACGCCATCGACCTGGCGGAAGACCGCGAGCGTTTTCAGGAGCTGGTGAATAACCTTGGCCTGAAACAGCCCCATAACGGCATTGCCTCAACTGATGCGCAAGCGCTGGAAATCGCAGAAGAAATCGGCTTCCCGCTGGTCATTCGCCCCTCATATGTTCTGGGGGGGCGGGCGATGGAAATCGTGCGCGACATGGATCAGCTGCGCCGTTACATCGCCGAGGCCGTGGTGGTGTCCGGTGACAGCCCGGTTCTGCTCGACAGCTACCTCTCTGGCGCGGTTGAGCTGGATGTGGATGCGATCTGCGACGGCACCGACGTGCATGTGGCAGGCATCATGCAGCACATTGAAGAGGCTGGTGTGCACTCAGGCGACAGTGCCTGCTCGCTGCCGCCCTACTCGCTGTCCAAGGACGTGCTCGAAGAGATCAAGACCCAAACCTATGCGCTGGCAAAGGCGCTGAATGTTGTGGGCCTGATGAATATCCAGTTCGCCATCAAGGACGGGGTGATCTTCCTCATCGAGGTAAACCCCCGCGCCAGCCGGACCGTGCCCTTTGTGGCCAAAGCCACCGACAGTGCCATTGCCTCGATTGCGGCGCGCGTCATGGCCGGTGAAAAGCTCACCGCCTTCCCCCATCGCGGCGCCTATAAACCCGATGCAGGCTATGACGTGGATACGCCTATGGCGGACCCGATGACCCTGGCCGACCCCGACATGCCCTGGTTCTCTGTCAAAGAAGCGGTGCTGCCCTTTGCCCGCTTCCCCGGCGTTGACACGCTATTGGGGCCAGAAATGCGCTCCACCGGTGAGGTCATGGGCTGGGACCGCGATTTCCCGCGTGCCTTCCTCAAGGCGCAGATGGGCGCGGGCATGGTACTGCCCAGCGAGGGCCGCGCCTTTATGTCGATCAAAGACGCCGACAAGGGCGCACCGATGTTGGAAGCCGCCAATGTGCTGGTAGAGCAAGGCTTTACCCTCGTGGCCACCGGCGGCACTCAGAGCTGGCTGGAGGGTCACGGCGTCGCTTGTGAGCTGGTCAACAAAGTCTATGAGGGCCGCCCCCATGTGGTGGATCTGCTGAAAGACGGCCATGTGCAGCTGTTGATGAACACCACCGAAGGTGCCCAGGCAGTGGAAGACAGCAAAGAAATGCGCTCGGTCGCGCTCTATGACAAGATCCCTTACTTCACCACCGCTGCCGCATCGAATGCCGCAGCCCTGGCGATCAAGGCCCAGGCCGAGGGTGAGGTTGAGGTGAAGTCATTGCAGGGGTGAGCAGTATCTAGGAAGCACTCCGGCGGAGTGTTTCAACTGCAAACAGGCGGAGCCCAAGATCAACAATCAAAAACCTCGGCTCGACAAGCCGGGGTTTCTTTTTGTAACTTCATGGTCGACAAAAGGGTACTTTCACTCTCCAAAAAGTCGCAAATTTTTGCCAAATACACTTTGGAAAACATAATGACTTACGATTCACATGTTGATCCGGAAATCCCAGAAGATCTCAATGAGTGTGCCCTTTACCTAAAAACCAACATCATCGGCTTGACCACGCAAGGAGGGTCCGAAAGAGGGTTTAAGCTGGCCCGCAGACATTTGCTATCTGACGCTTCTATTAAGCGCCTCCTGCCTGATTTTGTTTGCCATTCAAACGACGCTGATTCATTAAGAGCTACATTGTCTGGAGTAGCTAGCGGTTCCGGGTCTTGGTCAATTCGGCGAGCGCACGTTGCCAAGGCCTTTATTCCCATTCTTGATTTTTTGGAAAGTAATGGAAGCGCAGCTGATGCAACAATTACAATAGGGCTGGCAAACTATGACGCGCCAGCAATTCACGCCTTCTGGGCCAAAGCCCTAGAACGGCGTGCATCTGATCCGGAGGGTGCAGTCACCGCCGCCAGCGCCCTACTTGAGGATGTATGTAAGCACATCATCGAAGACAGCGGAGACACTTGGGAAGACAAGTGGAACATACCGAAATTGTATTCACAAACCTCCATCTTGTTAAATCTCGCACCTTCTCAACATCAAGAAGAGGCCTTTAAGACCATTTTGGGAAACTGTCAGAGCGTAGTTAGCAGCATCGGCTCCCTGCGTAATAAAGGAAGTGACGCACACGCAGGGGGCAGAGGCCGCGTCCCGTTCAAACCTCGCCAGGCTGCCTTAACAGTTAACCTTGCAGGTTCAATGGCATTGTTTTTGATTGAAACTTGGGAAGCCAGAAAGGCTGAAAGGGACGCATAGGAAGCGCAGTTATTACAACCAGTTTCCGATAAAGCGTTGGTTGAACCCACGATTAGCGCCAGACCCTAGATGGGGCGAAGCGCCCTCCCGTGGGGAGGGTCGGGCGCTGTCCGGCCATTTGGCCGGACAGCTGTTTCAATTAATTGGTTTAGGCCGTGGCCAGGGCAGCCTTCTTCTCCCGTTTCTCGTCCCGACCAAAGAAGATCAGGTAGAACACCGGTGCCGCCACCAAGGTGAGCACAGTGGCAAAGGCCAGGCCGCCCATGATGGTCACCGCCATGGAGACAAAGAAGGCGTCCCACAGAAGCGGGATCATCCCCAGAATGGTGGTCACTGCCGCCAGCATAACCGGACGCAGACGCGACACAGAGGCCTCGACAATGGCCTCGCGCAGCGGTTTGCCCTCAGCGCGGACCAAGTCGATTTCTTCCACCAGAACAATGCCGTTCTTGATCAACATCCCCGATAGGCTCAGCAGGCCCAAAAGCGCGGTAAAGGTGAAGGGCAGACCCGTGCCCAGCAGCCCCATGGCCACGCCGTTCACCGACATTGGCACCAAGAGCCAGATAATGATCGGCTGGCGGATGGCATTGAACAAGAAGACCGAGATCATCACCATGATCAGCGCCGTCACCGGCAGCTGTTTGCCAAGGCTCTCATTGGCATCACCTGAGCTTTCATGGTCACCGCCCCATTCCATGGTATAGCCTGGCGGCAGTTGCATCTCTTCAATGGTCGACTGAATCTCAGCAAAGACCGTGGCAGCCGTCAGCTCCACCGGGATATCGGCCCCGACAGTGAGTGTTGGAACCCGATCCCTGCGATGCAGCAGGGTGTCTTCCAGCTCCAGATCCACCCCGTCGATCATCTGCTCCATCGGCAGGAACTTCTGCGCGGTGCTGGAGTAAACCACCTGATCCATGATGTTATAGCCGCCATCCTGCGCCCGCCGAATGACAATTGGGATCAAGCGATCCTGCTCGCGGAACACCCCGGCCTGCAGTCCGTCGGTTGAAAACAACAGCGTATCTGCGATGTCTTCGCGCGCGATGCCCGCTGTCTGCGCCCGCTCCGTGGCATAGCGCGGCGTCAGGACCAGTTCGCGCTCCCGCCAATTCTGCCGGGTGTTGAGGATATTGGGGGAGGCGGCCTCCAGGCGGCGCATGGCCTCTTCCCCCAGTTGCCGCAGCACTGTCGCGTCAGGTCCGGAAAACCGCACCTGGATCGGATCGCCACCGCCCGGTCCAAAGACCAGCCGCTTGGTGCGAAACTCCCCTTCCGGGAACCGGCTCTGGCCAAAGGCCTCAAGATCCGCCTGAAGCGGCGGAATTGCCGCCAGATCCTCTGTGCGAATGATCAAGTGGCCGTAGCTCGGGTTTGGCTTTTCAGCGTTATAGGTCAATAGGAACCGCGAGGCCCCCTGCCCGACAAAGGTGGAGAAATCCACCACATCATCGCGTTTGGACAGCCAGTCTTCGACCACCTGCAGATGCGCAGAGGTTGTCTCGATGGTGCTGCCCTGTGGCAATTTGTAATGCACAAAGAACAAAGGCGTGTTGGAGTTCGGAAAGAACTGCTGTTTGACGGTGCCAAAGGCGGCAAAACAGACAACAGTGAGGCCAATCAGCCCCGCCACCACCAGCCAGCGCAGCTTGAGCGAGATCCGCAGCAGGCCGCCATAGGCCCGAAACAGCAGGCCACCATAGGCATCTGCCGCCCCCTCCTGCCCCTGCTTGAAAAAGTAGTGCCCCAGAATTGGAGTCGCGGTCAGCGCCAGAACCCAGCTCAGCAGCAGTGATATCGCAATCACCGCAAACAGCGAGAACAAGAATTCGCCCGCAGAATCTGGGCTCAGCCCGATGCCGGCAAAGGCCATGATACCAATCACCGTCGCTCCCAAGAGCGGGATCTGGGTTTTGGACGCAGCATCATGCGCCGCCTCGCGTGAGTTTCTCCCACGCTGCATGGATATCTGCATGCCTTCGGCTACAACGATAGCGTTATCCACCAACATCCCCATGGCAATGATCAGTGCACCCAGTGAAATCCGCTCCATTTCAATGGAAAACAGGTTCATGAACAAAAGCGTACCAACCACCGTCAGCAAGAGGGTCGCCCCCACCACGATCGCCGCGCGCCAGCCCATAAACAGAGCCAGAACCGCCACAACAATGGCAACCGAAGTCGCCAGATTGACTAGGAAATCGTTAGAGGCCTGATCCACCACCACATGCTGCTGATAGATTGGCAAGAGCTCAACCCCAAAGGGGATTTGCGCATCCAGTGCCGCCAAACGGGCATCTACTCGCGCCCCAACTTCTACAATGTTTTCACTGGCCAGCCCTGCAATACCCATGGTGAAGGCTTCGACACCATTGTGACGGATCATCTGCTCAGGATTGCTAATACGGCCACGGTACACCTTGGCCATGTCGACGACATTGATCACCTCGCCCTGGGCACCAATGGACAGCCCAGCGATCTCGGACACAGTGTCAGAACCTTCGGGGGCACTGATGCGGGTCTCAGACCCAGCACCATCCAGATAGCCGCCCGAGCGCACTGTGTTAGAGGTGGCAATGGAATTTGCAATCGCCGCAATCGAGATGTTCTGGTTGACCGAAATGGCCATATCAGGCTCAACAAAAACCGCCTCATCCGGAAGGCCAGAAATCTCGACATCGGCCACCCCGTCTACGGCCAGCAGTTCACGGCGCAGGAACGTCGCCAATTCATGCTTCTCTGCATCTGTGTAGCCCTCTGATGTGACGGCATAAAACAGGCCAAAAACATCTCCAAAGCTGTCATTCACATAGGGTTGCGACACCCCATCGGGCAACCCCCTGGAGGCATCGCGGATCTTGGCACGCAGATCTGTCCAAATCGCGGGCAGTTCGGTGCCATCATAGATGTCCTGCATTTCCACTTCGATCAAAGAACTGCCAGGCCGGTTGATCGAGGTGATGGTTTTGACTTCCCCCATTTTCTGGATAGCGGATTCCAGTGGTTCCGTGACTTCACGGGCCACCTGTTCGGCGCTGGCTCCGGGGTAGGCCGTGACGATCACCGCCTGTTTGATGGTAAAGGCCGGGTCTTCCAGACGTCCGAGGTTTAAGAACCCCCAGATCCCGCCAAGAAGGGCCACCAGCATGATGATCCAGGTGTAAAGTGGCCGGTCGATTGAGGCGCGTGCGATATCCATGGTCTCAGCCTCAGTTCGCAAAGCCGGTGAACCGGCGGACCTTTTGGCCGTCGATCAAAGCGCTGCCGCCGGTCGAAACAATCTCCTCGCCTCCCTCCAGTCCAGAGGAGATGGCAAAGCTACCATGTTGGGTTGCGCTCAACGCGACCTCGACCCAGGTTACTTCTCCGGTATCGCCGCCTTTGGGCGTGAACACCATGACACCTGTCTCCCCTGTCGGGATGGTCACAATGGCGGTGGGCGGCACCAGAATGCCCTGCTCCCCCGTATCCACCTTGACCTGCACGGTGGCCGAGGCCCCCGGCAGGATCTGTCGGCCCTCTGGGGGCTCCATGCTAAAGGTCACCCGGTAGGTCTGACCAATATTGCTGGCCTCAGCGGTAAATTCGAGGATCTGAAGCGGGAAGCTCTCGTCGCTGCCGGGAAAGGTCGCCGTGGTCAAGACATTGTCGCCGCGATCCGCACGCTGGAACAGCACCTCAGGCACGTCGACTTCGATATGCAGCACTGACATGTCATGGAGGCGGACAATCGGTGCCCCTGCGGCAACGGTCGTGAAATTTTCCACTTCGCGGGTAGAGACCAGGGCCTCAAACGGTGCGTTCAAAGTGGCATGGCGCAGTTCATATTCCGCATTTCGCAGCGCCACCCGGGTCAAGCCTGCCTGGGTCGCGGCATCCTCGATAGAGACCGCGCTCACGGTGCCTTTGAGCCGTTCCAAACGATTGACCGTGCGATCGGCCTGTTCCTTTTGCAGCCGTGCCTGTTCCAGGTTCAGCTCAAAAGGTTCCAGATCCAGCTCAGCGATCAGCTGCCCTTCTGGCACGATATAGCCTTCTGCCACCGGGAACCGCATCACTTGGCCTGGAACCTGAAAGGCCAGATCAACCGTCTGTTTGGCCGCTACCTGTCCAAAAAACTGCCGCTCAAGAAGACGCGTCCCTGATTGGGTAGTCATTAACTTTACCGGTTTGAGGACTTCCTCTGCCTGCACAGCTCCGGCCAGGCCCAGCCCTACCGTCATCACCGCCGGACCTGCCAGAACCGGCAGCATTGCCACGGCTAACTTTTGCATAAGGTGCATGTCTTACTTCTCCTTGCCGGGACACCGGTTGGCGCACCCAAGAAATTTGTTTTGTAGCTTATCGGATAACAGCGCAAATTGCTGAATATCGTCGTCATTGAGACCGCAGATCTCACGAAATGCCCGTTCTGCCCGCTTTTCCAGCGCAGCGCGCAGACTGTTCCCCTTAGCGGTCAGCTGCAGCAAAAAGGCTCGGCGGTCCTCAGCATCGCGCACCCGCAGGACCAGACCATCCTGCTCCAGACGGTCCGCAGCCATAGTCACGCTCGACGGAACCAGTATCATTCTCTTTGCCAACTCACCCATGCGGCGCGGGGTATCCAGTTGCAGCAAGAGATTACACTCCACCCGCCCCAGGCCACTGGTGATTTCCTGCTTTGCCAAGGCATCATCTAAGCGCCAATAGAGAGAAAATATCCCCAACAGCACCCGCATCTCAGCGCTGGTCTTGTTTTCGACTGAGGGATTTTTCCGGGCCTGTGACATCTGGATCAGTTCAATTCATTGTGATTCCATTTGCTATACTTCACTTGGTGAACCTTTCATGTGATGAACATCACACTTCTGTTTACGAAACCGGGCAGAGATACCCCTCGTCAACCTTGACCTTTCGGTAACAAAAGCGTCACAAATACAGGGTTTCTTCCCCATAGGGTCTCTGTCATGTACACAGCCGCAATCACCGGCACCGGGGTGTTCACCCCTTCCCAAACCATTACCAATGCTGAACTGGTCGAGGCCTATAACGCCTATGCCGACAAGATCAACGCCGAGAATGCCGAAGCTATTGCCGCCGGTAGCTTTGAGGCCCTGCCTCATTCCTCGGAAGAGTTCATTTTTAAGGCCTCGGGTATCGAGCAGCGCTATGTGATGGACAAGGCTGGGGTATTGAACCCCGACATCATGTACCCCCAGCTGCGCCAGCGAGACGATTCAGAACCGGGTATCATGGCTGAAATCGCTCTGGACGCAGCCAAGAAGGCGCTAAAGCAGGCTGGCAAAACGGCTGATGACGTTGATCTGGTGATCTGTGCGGCCTCGAATATGGAGCGCGCCTACCCCGCCGTGGCCATCGAAATACAGGATCTCCTGGGCATCAAGGGCTTTGCCTTTGACATGAATGTCGCCTGTTCTTCTGCCACATTTGGCATCCAGACCGCCGCTGATATGATCCGCTCGGGCAGCATCCGCTCCGCCTTGGTTGTGAACCCAGAGATCTGCTCTGGCCATCTGGAATGGCGCGATCGTGACTGTCATTTCATTTTTGGCGACGTGGCCACGGCCACACTTTTGGAACGCCTTGAGGATGCCAAAGGCGACCATTTCGAGGTTCTGTCGACCCGGTGCGCCACTGATTTTTCCAACAACATCCGCAACAACAACGGCTTTCTGCGTCGTTCACGCCCCGACGGGGTCGAAGACCGGCGCGATATGCAGTTCATGCAAAATGGCCGCAAGGTGTTCAAGGAAGTGTTGCCCATGGTCAGCCAGCATATTGCCGACCATATGGCCGATGAAGGGGTCGAGCGCGAAGGTCTGAAGCGGCTCTGGCTGCATCAGGCCAACAAATCGATGAATGATTTCATTGGCAAAAAGACCCTGGGCCGCACGCCTGCAGCAGATGAGCAGCCAAATATCTTGCAGGACTACGCCAATACCTCTTCGGCTGGTTCGATTATCGCCTTCTCAAAATACTCCGAGGATCTCGGTGAGGGCGATCTGGGGCTGATCTGTTCCTTTGGCGCGGGCTATTCCGTTGGGTCGGTGATCCTGAAACGCCACAAAGCTTAAGAACAAAGCCAAAGACTGCAGCGCCTGACATCGCCGCGTCAGACCGCAGCGCCAAAAACAAAACTGCGCGCCAATGGCGCGCAGTTTTGTTTCATACGTATGTTTCTTTGAAACCCGCTCATGCACCAGATCCGGCAGCTAAGGCAGATCACCGATCGGCACCAAACTATCGAAATCCTTGCCAGCCAGGGGCGCGAGCAGAGCCTACGGCAGGTCTTTCAACTCCAAGCGCTAGGCGCTCTCTTCTTCAAGATGGAGCTTCATATCCAGCAGGACATGCTGCAGCATAACGGTTTCACGTAGCAGCCGCTTGGCCTCATTCACCGTGATAATCCCATCTTCTATGGCGGTTTGATATTCGCTCATCAAAAAGGCAAATCGCTGGCTCAAAGCAATCACATCGGCGTTCACCCCGCCACTACGGGTGATGCTTGCATCGCCATTGCTGGCGTTTTTGGTGTCATAGGACAGGGTGATGTTCTTGAGATCTGCCAGAGCAGAAGTCACATGAGGATAAGAGGCCTCTTGTTCCAGCTTGGCCACAGCATCCACCGGCATAAACCGGTCCGTGTGCTCCGCATTATCGGAATAGTATCGTCCCAAAGTCGCCTTGGACTTGCCGGTGATCTGGCAGGCTGCCTCGATCCCAACATCCTTTACCAGGGCCTCAGTATGCTTTTTCAGGTAAGTACCGATCTCTGCCATTAATTTTCACCAGCCATGCCGCGCCAAAAGGGGAAGGACGGGAGTAATTTCCCATGACGCAGTTGTAATGTATTTGTTAATCTTACACCATCCCTAAGGTTTTCAGGGATTTAGCGAGTGACGGGGGATATTCTGGCCCTCATAGTATCTCGGAACCGGCTTAGTGAGTGGGCTTGGTTTTGACGCGGGACACATTTTCCCGTGGTTTTTTGAGTGGGCACGTTTTTGGCCTAAGTACCCCTCCTGATGTGTCGGCAATATCGGCCGCCCTCCCCTTTCGAGCACCAGCTCTTGGGGGTCAGGGGGGGTATGATCCTATTTCTCCGACTTGGTTCTCTGCGCTTGATTTACTGCCCACGCCCCGCTCAACCATCAGAAATTAAACATATTTTCACACACGCCAGCTGGTTTCGCACGCTTGCACCCCCCCCTGTTTTGCCACACCCAGGGCCTCTGGCGTGACAGACACAGCAACTCCACGAAAACGCCCTGATCGAACATTTGCTCTCCCCCAGCCTCTTGCCCCACCTGCCCGTGCCACGCTAAAGGGAGGCCATGGCAAAGCTCTATTTCAACTACTCGACCATGAACGCCGGCAAGTCAGCCGTTCTGTTGCAGGCCTCACACAACTACCGTGAAAACAACATGGATACCTATCTGCTGACCGCGCAGATCGACACGCGGGAAGGCAACGGGAGAATCGCTTCGCGCATTGGCATCAGCGAAGCCGCCGAGACCTTTACCCCCGGCGAAGATCTGTTTGCCAAGATTAGTGCGCGTCTGGCCCAGGGACAGGGAGAGGTTGCCAGCATCTTTGTCGACGAAGCTCAGTTTCTGACCGCAGATCAGGTCTGGCAGCTGGCTACGGTAGTGGATGACCTCAAGGTACCCGTGCTGTGCTATGGTCTGCGGGTGGATTTCCAAGGACAGTTATTTCCGGGTTCCGCCGCTTTGCTGGCCTTAGCGGATGAAATGCGTGAGGTGCGCACTATCTGTCATTGCGGCAAGAAGGCCACCATGGTGATCCGCCAGGACGCAGAGGGACGCGCCATCATCAAAGGCGATCAGGTGCAAATTGGCGGCAACGAGAGTTATGTTTCTCTGTGCCGCCGCCACTGGCGTGAGGCCATGGCGCAGGGCAACTGATCCATCCAGGCGAGAACAGGGCAAGCCCGGTATGGATTGTCGGGAGAACACGGGGGCTCTGCCCCCTCGCGCCGCTGGCGCTCACCCCCGGAATATTTAGAGAAAAGTGAATGCTGGGAAAGCCCCAGTCCACCGGCCCACCCTCTATACTGGCACTTAGACCTGGTTTGGCAGCGGCCGCCCCGCGACAAAGGCCGCGACATTGTCCAGCGCCATATTCCCCATGGCACTGCGCACCTCTTCGGTGGCGGTGCCAAGATGTGGGAGCAAGGTCACGTTGGACAGCGCCCGTAGTTCAAGTGGCACCTCTGGTTCGAATTCATAAACATCCAGCCCGGCGCCAGCGATACGGTGTTCTTGCAGTGCTGCAATCAGGGCTTGCTGCTGTACCACTTCCCCACGTGCGATATTGATTAGATGCGCATGAGGCTGCATGGCCGCCAAAACATGTGCATCCACCAGATGATGCGTTTCTGCCCCACCCGGAACCGCCACGACCAGAAAATCAACCTTGGCGGCCAGTTGCACGGGGTCCGTTATACGCGTTGCGGGAAACCCAGGGGTCTTTTCGCTGCGCGCGCTGTAAAAGACCTGCATGTCAAAGCCATAGTGGCAACGTTGGGCAATCGCCGCGCCAATACGGCCCATGCCGATCACGCCAAGCGTCTTACCTGTCACATGCTGGCCCAGCATCTGGGTTGGATGCCAGCCGGGCCAATCCCCACTGCGCACCAGGCGTTCGCCCTCAGCAGCTCGGCGCGCTGACATCAAGATCAGCGTCAGCGCTATGTCCGCCGTCGCATCGGTCACTGCACCTGGCGTATTGCTCACCGCAATCCCGCAGGCGGCGGCTGCATCGACATCGATATGATTGAAGCCAACTCCAAAATTGGCCAAGAGCCTGCAGCGCGGTTTTTCTGTTTCGCCAAATATGCCGGCGTCAAAGCCATCCCCCAGGGTCGGGATCACCAGATCATAGTCTCGCAGCGCGGATAGCCTCTCCTGCCGCGTTAAGACTGTGGTTTCACGCCGAATCTCTACGTCAAACTCTGCTCGCGCCCGCGCTTCTACCGCCGCGGTCATCGGGCGGGTAATCAAGAGCTTCATGGTCAGTGCATCCTTCCGCCCAAAGGCACCGGTCCATCGGGCCCAACCAGACGGATTTCACCTGTGTCATCTGGCAAGCCTAGCACCAGAACCTCAGACATGAACTTGCCGATTTGGCGCGGCGGAAAATTTACCACCGCCAAGACCTGTTTGCCTATCAGCGTCTCTGGTGTGTAATGCGCTGTCACCTGGGCTGAGGTCTTCTTTTCGCCAATCTCTGCGCCAAAATCGATCCAGATCTTGATCGCCGGTTTGCGCGCCTCCGGATAAGGCTCTGCGCGAATGACCTCGCCCACACGAATATCTACCTTCATGAAGTCGTCAAAAGTGATCTCAGCCACGTGCCAGCTCCTTTGACCGGTTGGTCGCCGCAGCTACGGCCCGGTTCAGCAAATCGGGAAAACCAGTGTCTTGGTGCATCAAAACTTCAAGAGCCGCCTGGGTTGTGCCATTGGGGCTGGTGACATTAACGCGCAGCTGGCTGGGGCTTTCGTCGGCCCCATTGGCCAATGCCCCGGCACCTGCCACAGTGGCCTTGGCCAGTTGCATCGACAAATCTGCGGGCAGGCCCTGCGCCTCTCCGGCAGCGGCCAGGGTCTCGATCAAGTGGAAAACATAGGCGGGGCCAGAACCGCTCACACCAGTGACGGCGTCTATCTGCGCCTCCGCCTTCAGCCGAACGGTCTGGCCAATGGCCTTCAATAGCCCTTCAGCCATATCCAAATTTTCCGCAGTCGCATGGGCATTACCCACCAGTGCGGTGATGCCCTCACCGATGGCTGCGGGCGTGTTGGGCATGGCGCGAATGATCGGCGTCTGCGCGCCCAGGATCTCTTCAAAGCTGGCGATAGATGTCCCCGCCGCAACCGAGACAAACAGCGTGTCACCATTGCCCAGCGCCTGTAGTTTTGGCAGCGCCGCCCCCATCATCTGCGGCTTCACCGCAATCAGTACCAAGGCAGGAATGGCTGGCAGGTCGACATTGATATGCACGCCTGTCGCCAGCAGCCATTTAGAAGGATGAGGGTCCAGGACCCAGACCGAGGACGCCGGTAGCCCCCCCTCCAACCAGCCCGCCAACATGGCAGATCCCATCTTGCCACAGCCCAGCAGCACCAGCCCGCGTGTTTCAATACCGGTTGTCATCGTCCGATTGCCTCTTCTCAGGTGAATTCTTTATCAATGCAACGGCCTAGGCCCGACCATATGCCTCTGCAATTGCGACTCCAATCGCCTCGCTTGGGGATCTTTCCGCCCAGGTCGTAAGCTGAATAGCTGGATAGTAGCGTTCACAATTGCTGACCGCCGCATGAATCATGGCGTCAACCTGTTCAGGGCTGGCAGACTGCCCACCGGCCAAAACCAGCCCATAGCGGTAGAGCATAACCTTGTGATCCACCCAATAGGTGAACCCCCCCGCCCAGCACTGATCATTCATTAGGTTGATCAGCTCATAGAGCTGCGGGATCTTTGCCTCGGGCGGTTCCATCTCATAGCTGCAAATCAACCGCAGTGTTTCTTCATAGGCCGACCAAGCCAGCGTCAGAGAATAGGTCCGCCATTGGCCTTCTACGGCCATGGCAATCTGGTCATCGCCGATGCGATCAAAATCCCAGTCGTGATGGGCTGCCAGGTTTTCGACGATGTCAATGGGGTGAATATCGTCATCCAGATGAAATTCGGAAAGGGCCATGTCTCACCTCTCAGGTCTCTAGCCGTTCAGGCCGATATAGCCCCCTACAGCTAGGTTTCTGGTCAATGGACCGGGGAGCATCCCCGCCTCCATACTAGATATGGTGGCAAGGGGGCGAGAGACTGGCAAGCCTTTATTTGGGGATATCTTCAATAAGTTGTGGACGAATAACTATTCGCCCCAAGATATCGGCACATTTGCGCGACAGCTTGGCTATTTGGAAAATCCACCGATCAGCACCACCTTGCTGTCGCGGCCACCGGGGACAAAGGCCCGCCTTCAACGAGCCCCTGTTTCATCTTTCTGCAAATATTCCCGCCGGAGGCATCCCCGCTCTCAGCCAGGACCCACCACATGATCCATAACCGCGCGCCCCAAACGAACCGCAGAACACATCACCCAGACACGCCGCAGGCAAAACGACAGGCCTATCAGCCCTTGGTTTCGAGCGCGTCCAGACGGGCCTTCAAGGCCTCGTTTTCTTCCCGGGCTTTTTGCGCCATGGCGCGCACCGCATCAAATTCTTCGCGGGTGACAAAATCTCGGTCCGCCAACCAGCGATCCATCAGGCTCTTCATTGCGGTTTCCGCTTCGTCCTTAGCGCCCTGGGCCACGCCCATCGCATTGGTCATCAGCTGCGAAATGTCGTCCATGATCTTGTTTCGGCTCTGCATCATCTTCTCCGTATCACTCTTACCCCCTATATGGGGCCGCAAAGGGTCCTCGGCAAGCCGTTGACTTCCATTCGAGAGCAGAGGCATTCAGGACCACATGCGAGCCATGATCCCATTCCCCGAAATTTCGCCCGAGATTTTCTCGATTTCCCTGTTTGGCATGGAGTTTGCCCTGCGCTGGTACGCCCTGGCCTATATCGCTGGCATCGTCATCGCCTGGCGGCTGGCCATTGCGGCGTTGAAATCTCCGATGCTTTGGCCCGGTCAAAGGGTGCCAATGCGCCCCCAACAGGTCGAAGATTTGCTGACCTGGATCATTCTGGGGGTGATTCTCGGCGGTCGCCTGGGCTTTGTGTTGTTCTACCAACCCGGTTACTACCTGTCCCATCCCAGCGAGATCCTGCGGATCTGGCAGGGTGGCATGGCCTTTCATGGTGGATTGCTTGGGGTGATTGTCGCCTCCTGGGCCTATGCCAGCCGCCACGGGATTTCCAAACTCCAGATGGCTGATCTGGTGGCCTATACTGTGCCTGCGGGCTTGATGCTGGGACGTTTGGCAAACTTTATCAACGCCGAACTTTGGGGACGCCCCACCGATCTGCCCTGGGGCGTTGCCTTTCCGGGAGCCGCGGCACAGACCTGCGGCCAGGCCCTGGGAGAGATCTGCGCCCGCCACCCCTCACAGCTATATGAAGCGGCCATGGAAGGTCTGATCCTAGGCGCCGCGCTTATCTGGCTGACCTGGCGACGACATAGCTTCCTGCGCCCCGGCTTGAACCTCGGCGTATTCCTGGCTGGATATGGATTGGCGCGTTTTACAGTCGAGTTTTTTCGCCAACCGGACGCGCAATTTGTCACCCCAGGCAACCCACTGGGCCTGGCCTGGGAGATGGCGGGATACGGGCTCACCATGGGGCAGATCTTGTCCCTGCCAATGGTCGCGCTGGGGCTCTATTTTGCCCTGCGCCGCAAACCAGATTCGGAGCCATCACCATGAGCGCTCTCACAGACCAATTGACAGCCCGGATCAGCAGCGATGGCCCGATCAGCCTGGCGGATTTTATGGCCGAATGCCTGCTGCATCCTGAACATGGCTACTATACCACCCAAACCCCCTTTGGCACCCAAGGCGATTTCACCACTGCGCCAGAGATCAGCCAGATGTTTGGTGAACTGCTCGGCTTGTCGCTTGCCCAATGCTGGCTGGATCAGGGCGCTCCTGGCACCTTTACACTGGCGGAGCTCGGCCCTGGACGGGGAACGCTGATGGCTGATTTGCTGCGCGCCACCCGCGGCGTTCCAGGCTTTCACACCGCGCTTCAGCTCTATCTCGTTGAGGCCTCTCCCAATCTACAACAGCAACAGGCAAAAGCGTTAACTGGCTCAGACGTCACGTGGGTCGACACCGTCGATAAGTTGCCACAACAGCCACTGTTTCTGGTGGCCAACGAATTCTTTGACGCCCTGCCCATCCGGCAATTTGTCCGTGATGGGGAAGGTTGGCGCGAAAAGCGGATAGGTCTGGTGGACGGGAATCTGGGCTTTGGATTGGGACCAGAGGCACCGCAACCGGCGCTGGAACATCGCCTGCTGGACACTACGAACGGTGATCTGGTTGAACTGAGCCCTGCAACGGCGCCAATCCTGTCCAGCCTTGCCCAGCGCATCGCCAGCCACGGTGGTGCAGCGCTGATCGCCGATTATGGCGATTGGCGCTCCCTGGGGGATACGCTA
Source organism: uncultured Roseobacter sp. (assembly GCA_913054455.1). Classification (GTDB taxonomy): domain Bacteria; phylum Pseudomonadota; class Alphaproteobacteria; order Rhodobacterales; family Rhodobacteraceae; genus Pseudophaeobacter. The sequence continues at coordinate 2,955 of CAJXIL010000067.1, read as the reverse complement.
CAGGCGCTGAAATCCCATGCACCTGTTGATCCGCTGGAAACACCGGGTGAATCTGATCTGACGGCGCATGTGGATTTTGAAGTGCTCTGCTCTGTCGCAGCGGGGGCAGGCTGCGCCCATAGCAAAGTCACGCCGCAGGGCGTGTTCCTGGAACGGCTTGGTATCACCGATCGGGCGCGCAGCTTGGCAGCCGGGCGCGAGGGGGAAGCTCTGGAGAGCTTGATTGCCGCACATCGACGGTTGACGCATCCCTCCGAAATGGGAAACCTGTTCAAAGTGCTGGGTATCACCCCAGCAGGTATCGCCCCACCACCAGGATTAACTGCATGACGCTGGAAATACTCACCTCTGAGCTGCTGGACAGCGTACATCACGGGTTCTTTACCCGTCGTGGCGGCGCTTCATCCGGGATTTTCAAAGGCTTGAACTGCGGTGTCGGCTCCAGTGACCAAAAAGAAGCGGTAACGCTCAACCGCGCCCGCGTGGCTGAGGCGATGAATGTGGCCCCTGCAGCCCTGGTTGGGGTGCATCAGATCCATTCGCCCGATGTTGCTGTCATCACGGGTCCAACATCAGAACGCCCCCGCGCCGATGCCATGGTGACAAACACCCCCGGTGTCGCCCTGGGTATTCTGACAGCGGATTGCCAGCCTGTCCTGTTTGCTGATGCCGAGGCCGGCGTAATTGGCGCCGCCCATGCGGGGTGGCGTGGCGCGCTGGACGGTGTGTTGGAAGCGACTTTGGACGCGATGGAAGATCTGGGCGCGGATCGTGCCAACACATCTGCCGTCATTGGCCCCTCAATTTCGCAGCCCGCCTATGAGGTTGGTGCCGAGTTCTATGCGGACTTCCTGCAAAAAGACCTCGATCATAGCCGTTTCTTTGCGACAGGCCAGGACGGGCGCTATCAATTTGACCTGCCGGGCCTTGGGCTGCACCTGCTGCGACAGGCAGGCATTGGTCAGGCCGAATGGACACGCCACTGCACCTATAGCGATGAAGAGCTGTTTTACTCCTACCGCCGAACCACCCACGCAGGAGAAGCGGACTACGGAAGGTTAATATCCTGCATCGCCCTGTGACGGGCAGATTTGGGCAGAGCTGCGCTCTTTTGGCCAAAATTCACCCCCTTTTTCGGGCCCATGCGCTACAATTTATTCCAATAATTTTATTAAATACAGACACTTAAATTCCACCCAAGCGCTTCCACCTCTACGCGCGCACCAGATGGCCAGGCCAAAGAATTCCACCTGCGGGCCACATTCAGGGCGCAATGATTACCGATAAACAGGGTCAACAGAGCCAAGGCAACACTGCTCGGCCCAGGTAGGAGAGGCACAATGAAGGCCAGAGATCGTTTTTTGAAATCGATTATTTCGACTGCAAAATCAGAGACTACGCAAATGCCATGGAGCCGTGGTGCCGTTCGCGCAGCGCATGTGGCCCAGCGCCGAGCGCCACAATCATCTCAGCCCGCGCCTGAGCGTCTGAAACGCGCCTAAAGACCCAGGCTTCCTTTGGCCAGACAGCGGGACAGCCCAGATCAGGCCGCTTCGAACACTCTCTAGTCTGATCCATGATGCAACCGAACCCCTGTATCGCCAGCCAACTGCGGTGACCCTTTTTTAGTCAATGACCGCCACAGTCTTCACGGAACCAAATACCAGAAAGCATGCCCGCAATTTTTCTGGACCGTTGAGACACAACCGATAAGGCACTCTCGTGCACATTCATACTATGCAAAACAAGACTGTATCACCTGGCCAATCACGGCCCCATGTTCTTCCCCTTCTCTGCTCAGAGGGGCTCCTGTTGTGATGTGTTTTGCAAGAAAGGTCTTTAGCCGATGACACTCCCGCATTCTCTGCAACAGGCCGCTGCCAAGGCCACCGAAGCCAGCGCATTGCTGCAGGATCCCGCTGCGCTGCGTCAGGCCAATAAACCGCAACTGCGCCGCTATGAGGTCTGCAGCTTACTGCCCAATGGTGGCATTGCAGAGACCCGCCACATTGCCCCTGCCCTGCCGATCTTTGAGGATGCATTTTGTGCCTTCACACGGGGTTCACTGGTGGAAACCTCCACTGGGCCGATCGCCGTCGAAGACCTGCTGCCTGGAGATGAGATTGTGACCCAGGGCGGTAGCTGCCGGCCTCTGGTCTGGAAGGGCACCACCAGCCTGGTCCCGTCGCGCAGTGATGCAAAAGGGCGCGCCCATCGGCTCACCAGCTTCATGGCCGATAGCCTGGGGCTGCAAAAGCCCGCCTCCTGCGTCGTGGCCGGCCCCTCAGCGCGGCTGTTGCGGATGCCGCCACATATGCAGATCGCGGAGGACACGCCGCAACTGCTTACCCTGGCCGAAGAATTTCAGGACGGTATGAACATCTTTGAAACCGCTCCGCCCACCGTCGTGGATCTGTTCCACCTGTGCCTCCCAGAGCATGCGGTGATCAATGTTGGCGGTTTGGAGTTCGAAACCTATCACCCCGGCCCCGAGGCGCTAAAGCTGGTGAGCTATGCAATCAAGACACTCTACTTCAACCTCTTTAGCCATGTAGATTCGCTGAGAGGTTTTGGCCCGCTCGCCTATGAGCGTGCGAGCCCCATGTCGGACGGCCCGCTGCGCGGCTGACAGGCGGACCCAAGTCTCACGCCCACGGCAGGGCCAACATTGCGAGAATAGACCACCGCGAAACTGTCACTGCGGTCTTTTGATGTCAGACCACGGATGTCAGGCTTCGCGTTGCAGGCGTTCTTCCAGAACATCAAAAGGCACTCCAGGCTCATCCTTGGCGCCGCGAATGACCAGGGATGTTTTGACGCTTGCCACATTGGGCGTGGTCAAAAGCGCCCCAGTCAGAAAGCTCTGAAATGTACTGAGATCAGGCGAGACGCATTTCAAAATGAAATCCACCTCGCCGTTCAGCATATGGCATTCCCGCACCAAGGGCCAACTGC
>CAJXIL010000066.1 GCA_913054455.1 uncultured Roseobacter sp. | reverse complement strand
ACGATACCGCTGTTGGCATCGACGCCGATGTGCGCTTTCATGCCAAAATACCAATCGTTGCCCTTCTTCGTGCTGCTCATATCCGGGTCGCGCTTGCCAACCTTGTTCTTGGTCGAGGACGGAGCATCGATGATCGTCGCGTCAACCAGCGTGCCGGAGCGCAACGTCATACCATTTTCAGCCAAGTATGCATTTACCTCCGCAAAGATTGCTTCGGTCAGCACGTGGCGTTCCAGCAGATGGCGAAAGTTCAGGATGGTGGGTTCATCCGGAACGCGGTCATCGCCAAGTTCCAGCCCCGCAAACCGGCGCATCGCGTCGCTGTCATAGAGGCTTTCTTCGGCCATCGGATCGCTCAGCGCATACCACTGTTGAAGGCAGTAAATCCGCAACATCACCTCCAGCGACATCGCCGGTCGACCGCCCTTGCTGCCCATCTTCGGGTAATGCGGTTCGATCAGCGCCTGCAGGCGCTCCCACGGCACAACCGCCTCCATCTCGGCCAGAAACTTCTCCCGTCTCGTCACTTTCTTCTTGGTCGTTTGGGCGAGAGAGGCAAACGTCATCTGCTTGGGCATCGGTGGCCTCCTGGATCGTTCAGTCCGAAGTCTATCAGATCACACCAACATGCCGAGGTTTTTCAGAGATTCCTATCCTGTAATTGAGATGTGCCGAAGAAGTGCCAAATTGGCTGATTGGCTATAATATTTAATTTGGATTAACAAATTAAATGGAAAATATTGTGCGACTTTGGGGTGGTGGGCCTTTATATATTTTCATGTGAATTGATTTTTGAAATTTTAAGGAACAACTTATAGGTTTTGATTGTGCAACCAGTGGAGTATTTAGGTGTTTAGGAATATTTCAATAAATCTGAGGCTGCTTTTGTCTGGCATAACGGCAGTCTCTTCCATCGTGTTTCTATCGGCTCTGTCGGTTTATAGTCTTTGGCAAAGCGAACTGGAACTGGAGCGGCAAATCTCTATGGCAGAAGCCCTGCGACAGGAACTCACCGCAGATCTCAAACACGAAGCGATTGAGGGGCTTGTTGTCTATGGTCTGCTTCAAGGAGAGGCGTTGTCGGGGGCGGAACAAACCGAACTTGCAGCGCAACTTGCAGCGAGTTCAGATGTCTTTCTGACGTCCTTTCAGTCTCTTGCGGCGATAGAAACCTCCCCTGAGATAATGTCATTGGTTGATACAGCCCTGCCTTTGGCGGAGGCCTTCGTCGCATCCAGTCAGGCGTTACAGGCCCTGGGTTTTCGTGACAATGGGGCGGCTCTGGAAAAATTACCCTCCTTCTTGGAGGAGTTCATCCCACTGGAGCAGGCGCTCTATCCCCTTGGGAAAAGTATCGAAAAACTCGCTCATGACACTGCGGTGGCAGCGCGCGCACATGACATGAATTTGCTATACGGTTTGCTGGTGATTTCCGCTCTCACAATATGTGTGGTCTTATATAATGCGCGCAAAACTACTTTGACCATTACCAGGCCAATTGAACGGCTGCGTATTGCCCTGAGGGATGTTGCGGAAGGGGATTTTGAAATAAGGATCTCAGATCGCATGCGCCCAGATGACTTTGGCGAAATTGCCCATGACATTGATTTAATTACTGAACGTGTCGTGAAAACCCTCGCCGAACAGGATGCCAGACGGGCCGAAGGGGAACGCGTTATTGCGCGTCTAGGCAGCGGGTTGCAAAGCCTGTCGCAGGGGAACTTTAGTGATCGCATTTCTGAAATTTTTGACGAGGAATACGATCCCTTGCGCGTTGACTACAATGAAACGGTGGATAACTTGAACAACCTAATTTCCAAGGTGGTGCAGGCCAGCAAGGGGATTCAGGGACGTTCTGGTGAAATCCAGCTGGCCTCTGAGGATCTTTCGACACGCACTGCCAGCCAGGCGGCAACGCTTGAGGAAACCGCGGCAGCGCTGGAGCAGATGGCCATCAGCGTTAATACTGCGGCGAAAAACACCAAAGAAGTCGAAGATGCCGTGGTTACAGCACGGAGCGATGTGGAACACAGTGGACGTGTAGTTGAGGGGGCAATTGCAGCGATGAATGAAATCGAGGCCTCTTCCAGCCGCATTTCGCAGATCATCGGTGTCATTGATGATATCGCATTCCAGACCAATCTTCTTGCGTTGAATGCTGGGGTCGAAGCGGCACGGGCAGGCGAAGTCGGACGCGGTTTTGCCGTTGTCGCCTCAGAGGTGCGCGGCCTGGCGCAACGGTCCTCCGAAGCGGCAAAAGAGATCAAGATTTTGATCGGAACCAGTTCTAGCCATGTGCAGGATGGCGTCCAGCAGGTCGATGGTGCCGGCAAAGCGCTTGAGGCCGTTGTTCGGCAGGTGGCCAATATTTCAGAACTGGTTTCAGGAATTTCAGCGGTCTCGGCCAATCAGGCCACGGGCATCAACGAGGTCAATATTGGGATGTCTCAATTGGATCAGGTGACCCAGCAAAACGCAACCATGGTGGATGAATCAAGCTCAGCCATTCAGTCTTTGAACGGTGAAACCACCGGGCTGAATGAACTTGTTGGCCAGTTTGTATTGCACGGCGGCTCGGATCAGACCCCCAGACAAGGCATTGGGGCAGGTGCTGAACCGGAGGCAGCTGTTGCAGCAGAGGTTGATGATTTTGACTCAGATGCCATGAACTGGGAAGAGGACGAGCTGTTTTCCCGCTCTGCCTAGCTTCACGCCCCGTTCCAAGCCAGATCTTATGGATGATTTGGTTGCCAGAAGAAGTACTAAATAAGTCCGGATGCGCCCGGTTGTTGTTCGCCAAGACCTGCAGTGATAACTCAGATCTAAGGCGTGCAAGAACCAAACAGGGCGCATCCGCAGGACGTCGTGAGATCTAGCCTAGATGTAGTAGCTGTCGGAAAACACGTGATGTACCAATTCATCACGTTTTAGATTGCGCTTCGCCAATTCTGCGTCGCTCAGCTCCATCAGAGCATTGAGTTTTTGGTAACGTGAGTTTGCCTCGCCGAGTGCGACCAAACCTTTGCCGAGTGCAGTGAATGGCTTCGCAAGAAGGGTTAAAATTCCGAGGGCGCTTTGGTTAGCAAAATATGCGGTCTGTGCCATGACAGGTCACTCCTGATAAAACCTCTCCCTTGGGGGTTACATAGGCAGGGAGATGATGCGCCACCAGCTGTTGCGCCTGCATAGCCGTTATGCGCCCGCCCCAGCAGCCGGATCAGATCAATTGTTGGGCGTCGGGAACGCAATTTGGCTAGAATTTCCGCACTCTTGGGCTTTGTAGCCTAGTTGGGTTCAATCAATTCTTCTAGTTGAGCGCTACGCCGACGTGTCAGATGGGTCTTGCAGGTGAGAACCATCAAAGGCTCGAGGGTACCACCACGAAATTGAAACCCTTCGGTGGCGCAGGCCGCGTCGCGAAAGGGGATCCACGCGCGTTGGGCCTGCAACAGGGACTCATTGGCGCCCTTAAGGTCGTTTGGAAGATCTTGGTCTAAACTGCGCATACTGCGCTGTGCCGCCTTATAGGTCTTGTTCAGTTCCGCGTCGGCGCGCTCATAATCCAGGGCTGCGCAATGGCGCATATCACGCGTGGTTTGTGGATCGCTGCAGTCGGCCAGAGCTTGGACTGGCAACAAAAAAGTCCCCAAGCTGGCAAGAGTGGCGAGGCATGAAAGCCGAGACATGGAAGCATCCTTTCAATGAAATGGGCCGAAACCGGGCCTTTGTGCAGTGGTGCATTGGTCGGCAACAGTCCATGGGGCAGGGTGGTGGTCAAGCGCGCCAGCCCGATCATGCTTCAAATGGGCAGAACTCTGCTGTTTCCCGGAAGGGGATAGGCCGTTCTTGGATGCTCGCTTTGGTCAATAGATTGTTGTTAATTACAAGCATGACGGAATTTGCTGGTTTTTCCCGCTTGCGATCTGCTCGTCGGTGTTAACAATTGCAGCATGTACGAAATGAATTGTCCCAATTGTGGTAATCAGATCAGCCCGGCGATCAAAAGCGTCAAGATGTTGACCTGTGATGCCTGCACGACGACCCTTCTTCTCGAGGATGCGGGGCTGCGCCTCGCAGGGGAGCAGGGGGTGTTGCACGATGTGCCGATGATTTGCCAGTTGGGCGATGAGCTGAAAATTGGCAAAGGGCGCTATCAGATTCTGGGCCATGCCCGGTTCTCTTACGGGCGTGGCACCTGGGATGAATTCTGGGCGAGCGACCAGGCCGGCAGCCCGGTCTGGATCTCTGTTGATGAGGGCGATCTGATCCTGCAGCGGGAACTGCCCCAGAAAGACTGGCCGAAGTACCGGGGGTCACTGCGCTTAGGGCGCAATCTGCGCTACAAAGCAGAGAGTTTCAGGGTCGATGAGGATGGCACCGGAACCTGCGTTGGCCTGAAAGGAAGTTTTGGGCACCCGCTGACTGTTGGTGAAACCTATCGTTTTCTCAACTTGCAGGGGGAGAATGGGACTGTGCTCTCGGCGGAGATTGTCGGCAAGGACACTGAATGGTTCATAGGCAGTTGGATCGACCCTTTTGAGGTCGAGGTGAAAACCGCATGAGTCTGAACCCTGAACTGAAGACGATCAACTGCACTGCTTGTGGAGCGGGCTTGGACATCCTGGGTGGCGGCAGGGTGACCACCCATATCTGTGGCTATTGTGGTACAGCGCTGGATGCCTTGGATAGCTATAAGGCTCTGGTGAAGTTCAATATCCTGGATCGCCCGGAGACACCTATCCAGATTGGTGCAGCAGGGCAGATCTACGGGGTGACATACACTGTCATTGGCCTATTGGAACATGAAGAGGTCTGGAGGGGGCGCAGCTGGAAATGGGTCGACCATCAGATCTTCTCTCCCACACATGGCTATGCTTGGCTGACCCTTGAGGATGGGCATCTGACCTTCTCGCGTCGCTACCGCAAGCCGGTGGACTGGTTGTCAAAAACCATTGTCAACCGGGCTGACACCCGCCCTCAGGTGCGTGCAGGTCAAGAGGTTTTCAAGTATTACGACACCTCCACCAGTTCAGTGACCTATGCCGAGGGCGAGTTCACCTGGGCTCCGCGCAAGGGGGTAAAGACCACCACGATTACCGCGATGTCCGACAGGGCGATGCTGGGCTTTTCCACCACCAACCGGGAGCGCGAGATTTATCATACCGTCTACCTGGAGCCCGCTCGGATCGTTGGGTTTGACCTGCCAGTGGGATTCAAACCGCGCGGTGTTCATGCGCTGAAGACAATGAAGGCAAGCGCCAACGCCGGTTTCCTGACCTTGGCTGGGCTGGGATCTATGGTGCTTTGCATGATTTTGGGCATGGCGTTGTCCCTGCAAAACGGGCAGCGGGCGGAAACGCGTCAACGATTTTCTGTGACGGAATTGCCAGTGACAGTTCCTTTTGAGGTGCGCCAGATCGGCCGGTTGACGCGGATAGATCTGCAAGGAAATGGGCGCAATAGCTGGCACTACCTGTCAGTCGAGTTGGAAGACCCGGAGGGCGAGGTGCTGTTTGAATCCGGGCGCACCGTGGAGTACTACAACGGCCGTGACGATGAGGGCAGCTGGAGCGAGGGGAGCAACAAAGCCAGCTTGGCCTTCTTCCCCCCAATGGCAGGCACCTATTCGCTGACACTGGATCTGGAAGAGAGTGGCTACTGGGCCCCCAATGTGAACCGCGCGGCCTCGCCACAACGGCAGATGTCTCTGATGGATCTGCATATTCGTAATGGCGTTTCCAGCGGGTTCTGGTTGCTCTTGCTGGGCCTTGCATTTGGCTGCATTGGCGGGCTGCCGATGGTGCGCCGCTATCTGCATAATCGGGCCCGCTGGCGCGACAGTGACTGGGTTGATGAGGACGACGATTGAGATGATGTTATTTCGCATAGTCTTTGTCGCACTTAGCGCCGCAGCCATCGCTGGCACCACCTATGTTGCCTATCTGGGCCATGGCGGCGAAAGCCGAGATTTGGATCGCTCTATTCGCGCCGTCAGCGCTGGGCGGGGATTGAATGGAAGTATCAAATAGAGAGGATTCTCATGGAGTATCTTGCCGCAGTTCAGCTGGCTGAAATGATCAGCACCGTAATCTATACCTTCGTGGGTGTAGCGCTCATGGGGGCGGTCTGGAAAGTGATCGACTGGCTCACTCCCTTTCCTATCATGAAAGAGATCGAGCAGGATCAGAATATGGCCCTGGCGGTCCTCATCGGCCTGTTGTTCGTGTCGATTTCAATCATCATCGCGGCTGTCATTGTCTCCTGAACCGTCAGGGCGCGTGGCACAGGTAGCAGGCGCTTCAGCTGACCCGACTGCGGCAGCGACCTCCCTGCGCCTGCGGGAAACCTGGCTCTTGGCGGCGACCTTTTTGGTGGCTGTGGCTGGCCTTATCTATGAGCTGATCGCGGCCACATTGTCGAGTTACCTGCTGGGCGATTCAGTGCGCCAGTTCTCCTATGTGATTGGGGTCTTTCTCTCTTCCATGGGGTTGGGGGCCTGGCTGTCACGTTATGTGGATCGCGCCATGGCTGGCTTTGTTTGGGCGCAGATCCTGTTGGGCAGCGCTGGTGGATTTATGGCCCCGGCTGTGTTTCTCTCGTTTGCCTGGATGGAGAGTGTCAGCTTGCCGCTTTATGGATTGCTGATCACTGTTGGACTGCTGTCGGGTATGGAGATCCCGCTGATAGCGCGTGTGCTCAAGGAAATCGGTGCGCCTGAGTTTCGGTTTGAGAACGTACTGAGCGTCGATTACGTTGGCGCGCTTGTGGCATCTTTGGCCTTTCCCGTATTGATCATTCCACACCTTGGGCTGATGGCAGGGAGCCTGGCCTTTGGCGCGCTCAACCTCGGCGTCGCCGGGCTGTCCCTGTGGATTTTTCGCCGCGATACAAGCGCGACACAGGTGAGCGTCTGGGCCGTTGCCCTTTTGGTGACGCTGATCGGCCTTTGGCAGGCCGAGCGGCTGGTCTCTGTCACGGAGGCCAATCTGTTTGAGGATGATATTATCCTCCGTGAAGCAACGCCCTATCAGCAGATCACGGTCACCCGCTACCGGGACCGCACCCGGCTGTTCCTGGACTATTCGATCCAATTCGATAGCCTGGATGAGCACCGCTACCACGAAAGTCTGGTGCATCCGGCTATGGCGCAGGCCCCTCGCAGGCAGGCCATTCTGGTCCTTGGTGGTGGCGATGGGATGGCGGTCCGCGAGGTCCTGCGCTGGGCGGAGGTCGAACAGGTGACCCTGGTGGACCTGGACCCTCGTGTCACCGAGCTGTTTCGTGATCACCCGGACCTGTCGCAGCTAAATGGCGGATCCCTGGCGGATCCACGTGTCGAGATCAAAAATGCCGACGCCTGGCGTTTTGTCGAGGAGAGCATGGCGGTCTATGATGTCATCATCATCGACCTTCCCGACCCTAAGAACCTGGCCCTGTCTAAGCTCTATAGTCGCCAGTTCTACGGTGCCTTGGTGGAGCGGCTGAGCGCCCAGGGGGTGATGGTGACGCAGGCAGGGTCGCCGCTTTTTGCCCGCGAGGCCTTCTGGTCGATTGATGCGACGCTGCAATCCAGCCGTAATCCTATGGCCCTTGGGGCGGGGTTGGCGACCTGGCCTTATCATACCTATCTGCCCAGTTTTGGCGATTGGGGCTTTGTGTTGGCCAGTCCGCAACAGTTTGCGTCGACAGGGTTAAAACTGCCGGTCAATCTCTCGGAAAATCTGAAGTACCTCACGCCAGAGGTTTGGCAGGCCGCCCAGGTCTTTGACCGACAAACGGGTCCAACAGAGGTTGAGGTTAATACGCTGCAATCCCATGCTCTGGTTGGCTACTATCTGGATGGCTGGGCGCGATGGTTTGAGTAGACTTTGGGTTCGAAATTTGATCGAGCCTAGCATCATATGCCAGGCTCGATATCTAAGAGAACCCTAGCCTGATTGTGCTGCCAGGTCAGCGCGCGCCTGTGGCAGCAAAAACGGGACACCAATTGGGGGCGTGGTGTTGACCGGGACCGGGCAGCCATAGGTGCGCGCCAGTGCCTCATCCGTAAGCACCTCGCCTGGAGAGCCGGTTTTTGCGACCTTTCCCGCCTCCATCAGCACCACGTGATCGGCAAACATGGCCGTGAGATTGAGGTCGTGCATCACCGCGACAACGCCGCCGCCACGTGCGGCATAGCTGCGGGTCAGATCCATCACTGTAAACTGGTGTCCGATGTCAAGACTGGCCACGGGCTCGTCCAGGATCAACCAACGCGGCGCATCATCCACAACCGGCTCCCAGACCTGGGTAATGACGCGCGCCAATTGCACGCGCTGCTGCTCGCCTCCGGACAGGTCCTGATACATGCGCCCGGCAAAGCCAGCCAGTCCAACTGTGTCGAGCGCTTGCAGCGGGACCGAGCTGTCGGCAGCGGAGAGGCCGGCACTCAGCCCCAGACGCACGATTTCCAGTACGGTAAAGGGAAAGGCAATTGAGCTGCTTTGTGGTTGAACCGCTCTGAGTGCGGCCAGCTGCCAGGGGAGCAGGTCGGTTACATCCGCGCCATTGATGTGGACATGGCCCTGATGCGGTACTTCGCCGGTCATGGCGCGCAGCAGGGTGGTCTTGCCAGAGCCATTTGGTCCGACAATGGCGGTCACTTTGCCGGAATTGGCGGAAAAATCGACACCATGTAGCACCTTTTTGTGCCCCATTTTGACGCGGATATTGCGGGCTTCCAATGCCATGATCATAGCCCGATATTCCCCCGTCGTCTGAGAAGGATCCACAAGAATACCGGTGCGCCCAAAATAGCGGTGATGATGCCAATCGGTAGCTCTGCTGGGGCCACAACAACCCGTGCAATCATATCGGCAGCCAGTAAGAGAGACGCACCGAGAAGCGCTGCATTGGGCAGCAGACTGTGATGGTCTGGGCCAGTTGCCAGTCGCAACAGATGTGGCACCACGATGCCAATGAATCCAATCCCGCCAGAAACAGCAACCGCTGCGCCTGTGGCGGCGGCAACCGAAAGAACAGCGGTGTTTTTTACCCGCTGCACCGCAATGCCAATATGTCCTGCAGCTGCCTCGCCCAAGGCCATACCATTGAGCCCGCGTGCCAGAAAGGGAGCTGTGGCAAGGGCCAGAGCAATGATCGGCAGTGCTGCCAAAACCTTGGTCCAGGTGGCCCCGGCTAGCGAACCCATGCCCCAGAAGGTAAGATCGCGCAGCTGGCTATCATCGCTGTAATAGACCAGCACACCTGAGGCAGCCCCAGCAAGTGCACCTAGCGCAATACCGGCCAGTAGCATGGTCGCTACCGAGGTTTGACCGCCGCGTGTGGAAACACGATAGAGCAAAATTGTAGAGCCCCAGCCACCAAAAAAGGCGGCGATGGGCACCAGGGTTGTGCCCAGGAATTGCTGAATTGCGCTGGGCAGAAAGCTCCCCAGAACGATCGCACAGATGGCCGCTAGGCCTGCGCCGGCGCTAACCCCGACAATGCCAGGGTCTGCCAGCGGGTTGCGAAACAATCCCTGCATCACGGCGCCAGACACCGCCAACGCGGCGCCTACCAAGATCCCCATGCACAGACGTGGCAAGCGAATGTCCAGCAAGACCACACGGTCCATCGTCGACATCTCACGTCCTGCAGCCAGATCCGTCAAGGCGGTCCAAAGCGAGGCGCTAGAGGCCCCGGTGGTGAGTGAGAGAACTGAGGTCACGAGCAGAAGAAGTAGCAATATCGCGGTGAGCTGCTGGGCTTTGACGCGGCGATCCACAACGGGCTCAGATCCATTCGAAGGATCTGAGCCGTTGATATCCGTGGACAGGGCACTCACTCGGCGGCTCCATATAGGGCTTGGGACAGGTCTTTGACAGCGAGAGCCGCGCGGGGGCCAAATTGCAGCAACAGTGCGCCATCCATGCGGATCAACTTGCCGTTTTGTGCCGCTGGGGTCAGCATTAGGGCAGGCAGGGACTGTATGGAGTCTTTGGTCAACCCATGGTCGCCGCCGCGATCCATGGCCAGAATGACATCCGGCGCTGCCGCGGCAATTGCCTCATCCGAGAGCTGTTTGTAGCCTTCAAACTCGGTGATTGCATTGACAGCCCCAGCCATGGTGATGATGCCATCGGCGCCGGTTCCTGTGCCACTGGCGGTGATGCGCCCGGCCTGGGTCGACAAAACAAAGAGCACCCTTTGGGGCGTGCCGTCTGCAGCTTGCTGTGCCAGGTCTTGCGCGGCCGAAAGGTCAGCGCTGACTTGCGTGATGAGAGCCGCGCCAGCCTCGGTCTGATCCAGAGCCTTAGCCACGGTTTTGATTTTGGTAATAACGCCATCTGCCGAGTAGATCTCGGGCACCTCGACATAGCTTACTCCAGCCTGTTTTAGCACCTCGATGGTTTCAGGCGGACCAGAGCCTTCGGAGGCGAGGATCAGGTCAGGGGCCACCGATAGAACCCCTTCCGGAGAAAGGGTGCGGGCATAGCCGACGTTTGGCAGCGCCGCTGTGGCGGCAGGGAAATTGGAGGTGCTGTCGCGGGCCACCAGGCGATCTTCTTGCCCGAGGGCATAGACGATCTCTGTCACTGCACCACCGATTGAAACGATCCGGCTTGGCTCTTCCGCCGGTACAGCCTGAGCGGAAAAGATGGCAAAAAGAGCCAAGGCTCCTGCGGCTTTTAGGCCAGAAGAAAAGGACGAAACCAGAGTCATTGGGCAGCCTCCGTTGCACGCAAAGGGCGCTGATCTGACGTAGAGGTGGTAAGAGATGGTAGAGAAGCAACGATCTCTGCCCATTCTGGGCGGTGATCGCGGTTTTCATCGCGACGGCCAAAGACCTGAAAAATCACCTGACCTGCGCTATCAAAAGCCTCAACCGATATGGCATCGCCGCTCTGCGTAGGTTTGTTCACGGCCCAGACCTCGGCCAGATGATCCAGACGCAGATGCAGATCAAAGCCGGGGTCCAGAATGTTTTGCCAGGGTCCCATCCTGCGCAGGTTTTGCACCGGGCCTGCGTGGATCTGGATGCAGCCTGTATTGCCGACAAAAATCATCACCTCGGTGCCCTGATCCCGTATGGCATGCAGTAGAGTGTCAACCGCCCCAGTATCGAGTTGGCGCACCAGGGGGGCACCAGCGATGCGATACGCCCCCAGGCGGTTCATCTTCAGTTTTGAGGTCAACTGGCGGAATTGATGGGTGTCCGTCATCTTTGCCCATTCAAGGCGCAGTTGTTCTGCCTTTTGCGGATCGGCTTTGGCGGCTTCTGGGGGCTGGCGTGGTGTTACCTCCAGCAGTGGCTCCTGCTCGCCAAGGGCCAGATCGCTGATGAGCGCCGCCCATGCGTCAAGGTTGGAAGCCGCACGCAGGTGGATTTTATGTACCGCATCCCCGGCGGCATCAAAGAACTGGATCGAGCGGCGGATACCGGCATCTGAGCTGCGTTCTACCGCAAAGGCCGTCACATAATGGCGCGGAAACAGCCGCAGATCTATCTCGGGGGTGAGGACCATAGAGGCGTGTTTGCCAGGGCGGTAGTCGATGTAGGTCCCGACTTTTTCGATCACGCAGGACTCGTTGCGGGTGAGGGCCATGACCTCGCCCAATGCGGCAAGCCTGGGGAAGACCGTGTCGAGATCTGCGCTGATCTGGGTCACGCCTTCGCCCAGATAGGCAGCCACTAGTTGGGCTTCGCTGATGTCGAACTGCGCGGCAAAATCGCGATCACGCATCTTGTGATTCGTTTGGCGCATCTCACGGATGGCCTGGGGATCCAGTGGCTGTGCAAGGCTCATGGAGGGCCCTTTCAAAGTTGCAAGGTTTTGCGGGAAAGGGCTGGCTCCGAGATTTCTGCCAGTGAATGACTGGCGAACCTTCGGGCTGGCAGCGCCTGCTAAGCAGTGCTTTATTTATGTTGACTGTTTTTATCACCTTTACTATCAGGCTCAAGTGGAAATCAACGATTCCACCAGAAACACAACAAACTACCGCGCCAGCCCCTACTGCAAGCTTCGGTTCAAAGACCAAGACGCAAAGGGACATGTGATGGGGAAATTTAGGCTGACGCAGCATTTGCTGGGGACGGTTTCCATATTGGGTTTGACGCTCGGATCGGGCGCGATGGCGCAGCAATTACCAGAAGAACTGCCACTGGAGTTTCAGGACGAAGAGTTCCTGGGCACAGTTGAGCTGGGCCAAGGAAAGCGGGAAGTGCAGGTTGATACTGCGACGCCGCTGACGGTGATCAATCAGGAAGAAATCGACGACCGGCAAGCAGCAACTATTGCGCAGCTGGTGGATTCGGTGCCGGGGGTGACCCTGGTCAACGGCTCTACGCCGCAGTCGTCGGGTATTTCGATCCGTGGGTTTGGCGCTGATGGTACCTATGGAAGTAGCCCGCGTGTACTGGTTAGCATCGACGGAGCCACGACCGGTGGAGAAGAGATCTATCGTATTGGTAACCAGCTCTTTACAGATCCGTCGCTTTACAAAGAGGTCTCTGTCATTCGTGGCACGGTTGGGAGTTTTGAATATGGCTCTGGAGTTGTCGGCGGTGTGGTGCAGCTGGAAACCAAAGATGCCTCTGATTTTACCGGCGGTGAGATCGGCACCCGGTTTCGTCAGACTCTAGAGGCTCAATCCAATGGATTGGGCTGGGCGTCATCCTCGATCGTGGCATTCCAGCCGACGGAGGACTTGGAATTTCTGCTGAACTACACGGTTCGTGACCATGATGTCTATGACGATGGTGATGGTAGAGCAGTAGGCAGTACTGACTTTCGCGACTACTCCTATTTGGCAAAGGGTCGTTACACATTTGGCGATGATCGACAGCATTCGATTAGCGCATGGTACAACGTGACCCATTCGAACGAAAAGGATGTACCCTACGATATCCTTGGTGCTTCTGGTGGAAGCATCTTCTTTGGTAATGTCGACCGGATTATCGATAGCCGCACTGCCGGCCTGCGGTATCAATTTGACCCGGTTGGTAATGACCTGATCCATCTTGATGCGACCCTGACCTATGCCGAACAGGATATCGACAGCACCTATTTGGTTGGCAGTTGTGCAGGTTTCCCAGGCTGTGACGGCTCCGTTTCAGACCTGTTGAATGCGGATCACAATTATAAAACCACCAAGCTGACCCTGAAAAACACCAGTTATTTCGATACTGGTATCGCTTCGCATGATTTGCGAGTTGGGATCGAGTTTATAAACCGCGAACGTCTGGATGCAAATTCGGCACCAGGCGGTACTGACCGCCGTATTGCCCTGTTTGCAGTTGATGACATTCAATTTGGTGAGCATTTCACTCTTACCCCCGCCCTGCGATATGAGACTCAGGACCTGAAAGGGACGGATATTGTGTCTCCAGGCGCGACGGATCCCTACAATGGGCAGATTGAGAATGATGCCTTGATGGGCGGCCTTTCAGCTCGCTACGAGTTCGACAGCGGTTTCGCCGTGTTTGCTGGGGCGGCTTATACAGAAGTGTTCCCCATCATTGACCGATTGGACAAGCCTGAAGCTGTCTGGGTTCCGGAACTTAGTACCACATACGAAGTTGGTTTTTCGTATCAGAATTCGGATGTGTTCTTTTCCGGTGACCAATTGGCATTCAAACTCAATTACTATGACACCGATTTGAGCGATGTCCGTGTAGCCGGTAATACGCTGATCTCGATTGAAACCGAAGGCGTTGAAGTCGAGGCCTCTTATGGGCTTGAAAATGGTCTCTACTTTGATCTGAACGGCACCTCGGCTGAAGGCTTGGAAAGAGCGTCCTCTGGCACAGATAACTACATTTTTGCTCCTGTAGCGTCGGCCTCCTTGACCGTGGGCAAACGGTTTAACGAAACTTGGGACCTTAGCTGGGAACTTGTTGCCGCTGAAGCCAGTGACTCGATCACAGGAGGGGCTCCGAACGCAGGCTATGGTGTGAACCATATGCGTGCCACTTTCCGTCCGCAGAACGGACCGCTTGAAGGTGCTGAACTTCGCTTTGGCGTCGAAAACGTCTTTGACAAACAATACACAACCCAGCTTTCGACACGACCTGCTGCCGGTCGTAACTTCAAACTAACATTGGCAAAAACCTTCTGATCCAACCCTAACTAAAGAGGTCACATATGGGACATCTGGTTCAAATCACTATGGTTCTGGCTCTGGGAGCCTGCGCTTCCCTAGGAAGTGCCCTCTTTGCTCAAGAGGTCGCTCAGCCCGCGCAAGGGGCGGTGTCGATCGAATTGAGTTCAGCTGAAGAGATCGGGGAGAATTGCAAACTGTCTTTTGTGGTGACCAATGGTCATGACAAAGACATCGCGCAGGCCGTTTTCGAAACCGTGCTGTTTGATGATGCAGGCCAGGTGTCTCGTCTGACCCTGTTGGATTTTCAAAACCTTCCTGCCGGGCGCCTGCGTGTGCGGCAGTTTCAATTCCCACAGGCCTGCGCTGATATCAGCCGGGTGCTGATCAATGGCGCTCAGACCTGCAGTACTGCGGGACTTGCGGAGGGGGCCTGCTCTCAGGGGCTGACAGTGACCAGCCGTACCAAGATCGAGGTGTTGGGATGAACTTGATCCAAGATGCGATCTCGCGGGTGCTGGATCTGGGTGGCCCCGTCGTTTTGCTGCTTTTGTGTGTCTCGGTGCTGACGGCGGCGCTGGTGCTCTACAAAATGTGGCAATACCAGGCGGCGCGGGTGGGGCGCCACCGGCAGCTGGCGACAGCTGTCGCCGCCTGGGACCTTGGGGATCAAGCTGGAGCTCAAAGGGCACTGGCTGAGAGTCGGTCTTATCTGAGCCCTGTGCTGGCCATGGCGTTGAGCGCTCCGCAAACGGCGGAATTGTCCGCGCGGGTCGATGCCGAGGCAGAAACCCGATTTGCCAAGCTTGAGCGCGGGCTGGGGGCGCTGGATATGGTAGCGCAACTGGCGCCTCTTATGGGGCTGTTTGGCACCGTGATTGGCATGATTGAGGCCTTTCAGAAGCTGCAATCCGCGGGTTCTTCGGTGGATCCTTCGTTGCTGGCTGGCGGAATCTGGGTGGCGCTTTTGACCACGGCAGCGGGTCTGGCGGTGGCAATGCCCACCTCCCTGGTGTTGAGCTGGCTCACGGCGCGTATGCAACGGGAACGGGTCTTTGCCAATCAGGCCCTGCGTGTCGTCTTTGCGCCGCAAAACGCAGCCGAGCCTGGCTCTGGCCAGGCCATTGGATCTCTGGCACATGCCAGTTAAACTCTCCTCTCCACGCCGTGGACGTATGTCGATGACCTCGCTCATTGATGTGATCTTCCTGTTGTTGCTGTTCTTTATGCTGACCTCGACCTTCTCCAAATATGGCGAGGTTGAACTGATGGCAGCCGGGAAGACCGGTGCTGTGGAGGAACGTCAAAAGTTGTTTGTCACTCTAGGGGCGGACCTTGTGACATTGAACGGTCAACCCGTTGATATAGAACGGATCGCGGATCTGGTGCGCAGTCAACCGCAGGACGGGCGGGGCCATGTGGTACTGATCAGTCCAAACGATGAGGCTACTTCGCAGCGACTGGTTGATCTGTTGGCAGTGTTGCGCCAGGTGGAGAAGCTGCAGACAGTGGTGCTGGGTTAATGCAGTTGAAAATGCGCACCCAAACACAGAAAGAGCCAACGATTGCGCTGATCAACATCGTGTTTTTGATGCTGATATTTTTTATGATCGCCGGCACTTTAGCGCCCCCTATCGACAAGGATCTGGCGCTGGTCAAGACCGCAGATCTTGAGGGGAGTGAGCCGCCGGATACTCTGGTCGTTCATGCCGATGGCAGACTGTCACTGCGTGGCCAACCGGTGGTGCATGTTACCGACTATATGGCTGGGTTGTCTGCCGAGGCGCGCGAGCTGGTAAAGATTGTGCCGGATCAGGCCTTGCCGGCCAAGGAACTGGTGCGGCTTGGAAATGCGCTGCGTGCGGCCGGGGCACAACGGGTTGTTCTTGTCTCAGAAAGGGCCTTATAGCCATGGCTGCGCAAGTAAATACCGCGCTCCAGATAGTGCCGCAGTCGATGGTGATGGCTGTCTCTGCCCTGGTGCTGGCATTGGGGATGCATGTCGTCTTAGTGTTGCAGAACAATGCGCCTGTGGTGGAGCAGGTCGGGCGACAGACGTCCCAGGCGGCGCAGGGTGATAGTTTTGCCAATCTGGCGATCGGGCAGGAAACCCCGGTGGAGGCCGAGGTCCCTGAGCGGGTAGAGCAGGCCGAAGCCTTGCCGCCCGTGACGCCGGAGCCTCCTCAGGAGATCATCCCTACCGTTACGCCCCCGGCAGTGCAGCTGGTACCGGATGTTGAGCAGCCTTTGGCCGAGTTTGAAACTGTCCAGGGCGGCGTACCAGTGGTGGCAAATGCGCCCGCGCTGGACAGGGCGGAGCCAACTGAACTGACCGAAGCCATTGCCCCCGCCGAAGAGGTCGAGCAGACCAGCTCTGCTGAGCGGCTGATCACGACGGAAGTGTCCCCTGAACCTGTGAAACAGGTGGTTGAGCCGCAGGAAACGACGCAGGCGCAGCCTCTTGAGGCGCAAAGTCCTGCTGTTATGGAATCGCTGCGGCCGCCGGAACGCCCAGTTGACCCGCCGATGCAGCCACAGCCAGAACCTCCTGAGCTGCGGGTTGAGAAACCAGTCCAGAAACCAGCGCCAACCGCGCAGCCCCGGGGCAATAGCCAGGCCAATGCCACCCGAGGTGTGACGCAGTCGACGCGCAGCGCCTCCGGTGGGCAGGCGACCAGAAACGGTGGCACGGCTGCAGTGCAAGGCAATGCTGCGGCTGATAACTACTCTGGTGTGGTGATGCGTCGCATCCAACGGGCGAAGCGGCAGGCGAACGTTCGCGGTGTGGCCTTGGTCCGTTTTAAGATCTCTGCGGGCGGTGGTCTGGCTGGCCTAAGCATCGCGCGCAGTTCAGGCTCAGGGAAACTGGATGGGATTGCCTTGGCGCAGGTGCGCCGCGCCGCGCCTTTTCCACCGCCCCCCGCAGGTGCGCGCACCAGTTTCTCGATTCGGATCAAGGGCAACTGAGACGACAGCCTGTCGCATCTCACTTTGATCAAATTCTTGCAGGCGAAATGGTGGATGGGATAGACAGCGGTCAGATGTGATTGCAAGGGGCAAGGCCCCAGATAAGGAAAAGCCCATGACCCCGCTTTCTGGCCTTAAAGTTGTTGAATTGGCGCGCATCCTGGCAGGGCCTTGGATCGGCCAGTCTTTGGCGGATCTGGGAGCTGAGGTGACCAAGGTCGAAAGCCCGGATGGCGATGACACCCGCACCTGGGGCCCCCCGTTTGTGGAGCGCGAAGGCGACAAATCAGCGGCCTATTACTACGCCGCCAATCGTGGAAAAGACTGTGTGGTTGCGGATTTTCGCACCGAGGCAGGACGCGCAGAGGTACTGGATCTGATCCGCGATGCCGATATCCTGATCGAAAACTTCAAGGTCGGGGGGCTGGCCAAATACGGGCTCGACTATGACAGCCTGGCCAAGGTGAACCCACGCGTGATCTATTGCTCAGTCACTGGGTTTGGGCAAGATGGCCCCTATGCCAAACGCGCGGGCTATGACTTTTTGCTTCAGGGCATGTCCGGATTGATGTCTATCACCGGAGAGCCCGAGGGGCAGCCGCAAAAGGTGGGCGTCGCGATCACCGACGTGGTGACCGGGTTGTATGGCACAATCGGCATTCTGGCAGCGGTCGAGCAACGCCATAGCACGGGTCGGGGCCAGCATATTGACATGTCTTTGCTGGATTGTGCTACGGCCGTCCTGGCCAATCAGGCGATGAACTATCTGGTCAGTGGCAATAGCCCCACACGTCTGGGCAACGAGCACCCCAATATCGCGCCCTATCAGGTGATGGCGGTGCAGGACGGGCATATCATTTTGGCGGTTGGAAATGATGGCCAGTTTCAGCGGCTTTGCGATGTGCTGGGCCTTGCCGGGGTCAAAACGGATGCGCGGTTCAGCAGCAATCAACTGCGGGTGGCCAACCGGGCGGTCTTGACCACCCTGCTTGAAACCGTGGTGGCAGGGTGGCGCCAAGCTGATCTGTTGTCGGCGCTGGAAGGGGCGACCGTTCCGGCTGGGCCGATCAATACCATTGGTCAGGCCTTTGAAGATCCGCAGATCCAGCATCGCGGCATGCAGATCGCACCCGAAGGTATTCCCGGTGTGCGAGGGCCGTGGAAGTTTTCCGATGCCAAATTGGCGTTGGAGAAATCCGCACCAAAACTGCCCCAATAGCCCCTCCCGGTCGGCACGCGCGCTAACGTGCTTGGCTGTTGATGCTGATGGGGGGCTGATCCCCCAGCAGACGCCGTACCTTTGGATCCAGTCTGGGGTTGCCCTTGGGGTAGGCCCCTGTCAGCGCCAGGGCCTCGCGTGCGCTCGTACGCTCTGGAATGCGGACCCAGACCGTACGGGTGGAAAAGGGCTGCTGGTCAGGGCGGGCGGCGACCCCGAGCGTTAGTCCCTGCAAATAGCTGGTTTGTTGCGGGTGCTCGGGCATCAGGACCGTTTCCGACAAAAAGCCACCAGCGCGTCGGGGTGTTTCATACATGCAGAACCGGTTGCCGTGAAAACTGGCCAATCCGTGGTAGCGCCCCCGCTGATGAATGCTGCCGTCCTCAGAGTTGGCGCGTTCATAAGTATGGGTGACAACCAGCCCGTTTTCGGCCCGCAGCTGGACCAGACTGCGCAGGATCTGCCCTGGCCAGGTCGGGGTGCAATAATAGGCGTGGTAGACACCCAGAAAGCGTCGCAGAGGGCGGGCTTGGTTTTGAAACAAATGATTGAAAGGCTGCAGTGGCGCCTTGGCGCTTTGCGGCGGTTGTGCCGCCTGGTCAGAGCGGAAGTCCGCATGAGGGGCAAAAAGCGCATCCTCTGACAGGGCAAAATACTTCTCAATGCGCCGCAGGTTATGGGCTGAGGGTGTCCCACCGCCATTCAGATAGCGGTTGAACTGCTGACGATTGATGCCGATGCCACGACAGGTATGGGCAATGGGGCCTGCCTCGGCACAAAGCCAGCGCAGATTTTGCGAAAAAGAAGAGGGCATCTTGGCTTCCTGCTGCTATCCAACCTCCAAGTGCTTACATTAGCGTCACTT
The DNA here is from genome assembly GCA_913054455.1 of uncultured Roseobacter sp. Taxonomy (GTDB): domain Bacteria; phylum Pseudomonadota; class Alphaproteobacteria; order Rhodobacterales; family Rhodobacteraceae; genus Pseudophaeobacter. Next base: position 649 of record CAJXIL010000066.1, on the reverse strand, counting down.
TGCTCACAATTGCGCAATATGGAAAATTAGCGACTTGGGGGAAAGTCTGGCAAAACAGTCAACCAAAAAAGAGACCACCGGATGCCAAATGCCTATGATCTGATCGATACCACCTGGATTGACCTGCCCGATGGGCGTCGCCTGGCCGCCCGGATGTGGTTGCCACAAGTGGAGACACCAGTTCCGGCGATTCTGGAATACTTGCCCTACCGCAAGGGCGATGGCACCGCGCCACGGGATGAGACGACCCATACCGTTTTTGCCAGCGAGGGCTATGCCTGTATCCGTGTCGATATTGCGGGCACCGGGGACAGCGAAGGTGTCTTTGATGACGAATACTCCGAACAGGAGTTAAGCGACGGCGAGGCGGTTCTGGCCTGGATCGCAGCGCAGGATTGGTGCGATGGCAATATCGGCATGATCGGTATTTCCTGGGGCGGCTTCAACGGCTTGCAGCTGGCCTACCGCCGTCCAGAGGCGCTTAAGGCAGTGGTTTCAGTGGCCTCGACCTCGGATCGCTATGCCGATGATATCCATTTCATGGGCGGTTGCCTTCTCAGTGACAACGCCAATTGGGGCAGCCAGATGTTTGCGTATCAGTCGCGCCCGGCGAATCCAAAAAACCGATCCGATTGGCGCGCGGATTGGA
>CAJXIL010000065.1 GCA_913054455.1 uncultured Roseobacter sp. | reverse complement strand
CGGCGGTTTCGTCAAAATAGGCGTAGATTTCGCCCGATGCATTGATCGAAATGCTGAGCGCATCGTCCGGAATGGTCACATCTGGTGCCACGGCCAGGCCATCCGAGGTAACAATCAGTCCCTCGGCTGAGCGTTTCAGCGCGCCATCACGGGTATAGCCGCTTTGCCCCGAAGGCAGGGTGACTTCCAGATAGCCTTTGCCTTCGATAGCAATATCTAGGTCGCTGTTGGTCTGCTCTAGAGCCCCCTGTTGCAGATGCACCGAAATGGCAGCCGGGCGCACACCCAGACCCACCTGCACACCCGTTGGCAGAATGGTCCCGTCAGAGGCATTTACTGTGCCAGCGCGCGTGACCTGCTGATAGTGCAGATCGGCAAATTCGGCGCGCCGAGGGTTGTAGGCGGTGGTGTTCATATTGGCGAGGTTGTTCGCAATGGTTTCCACGCGCAGCTGCTGAGCGCTCATACCAGTTGCAGCAATTTTTAGGGCACGCATCGGTGATCTCCTATGACTTAATCAGTTTTTCAATAGCGTTGCGAATGCGCTGGTCTTCTGTTTCCAGAAAACTCTGGCCCATCTCATAGGCACGCTGAATTTCGATCATGCGGGTGACCTGGGTGATCGCATTGACGTTGGATCCTTCCAGAAATCCCTGCACCACTTTGGCAGTTTCGGATGCGACAACTTCGCCCTCGGCCCGGAACATCACGCCGTCCTCGCGCATCAAGGTGGTTTCTTCGTCGGGTTGGAACAGGCCAATCTGTCCGACGGTATTGCCATCGGCGGTAATGGTGCCATCGGCGCCCACATGGATCGATTCAGCGGTACCTGGGATAAACACCGGCGCCCGTCCCGCATCCAGAACCCTGTGCCCATCCATGGTCACCAGATCTCCCGCTGCATTGGGAGAGAAAGCACCAGAGCGGGTCAGCCGTTCCCCCAGCGGGGTTTCGATCATGAAGTAGGCGTCGCCTTCGATAGCAAAATCAAAATTGCCCCCGGTTTGGGTCAGCTGGCCCTGTTCCATCGAGGTGTTGAAGATATTTGCCCGCGCCATCGACAGGGATTGTTGGCCAGGCGCAGACTGGACAAATTCGGAAAAGATCAGCCCTTCAGAGCGATAGCCAGTGGTAGCAGAGTTTGCGATGTTGTTCGCCACCACACGCATTTCGCGCATCAAACCAGTTTGACGGGATAGGGTTGCGTAGCCTGCGGTTTCCATCACGAAACTCCTGCGATCAGAGGAATGACATGGCCATTAAAAAAGGCCACGAGCGTTTGGGTCATGAACCCCATGGACATCCAGAACACGACGACAATGGCCGCCAGTTTAGGGACAAAGGTCAGGGTCATTTCCTGAACAGAGGTCAGGGCCTGAAACAGGCCAATGGCTAGGCCAACAGCCAAAGCCACAGCCAGGATGGGGAACGACATGGTCACCGCAGCCCAGAGCGCCTGTCGTAGCGTGTCGTAGAATTGGCCTTCACTCATCATGGGCTTAGACCGGCATCCGCAGGATTTCCTGATAGGCTTCGACAACCTTGTTGCGCACGGTCACTGCGGTCTCAACCGCCAGCTCGGTCTGGGCCAGGGCCTGAACCAGCGCGTGGGGATCGCCATCGCCGGTCATAGACTGAACTGCGGTCTGTTCGCCCACCTGCAGCGTATTGGCAAAGCTGGCAAAGCTGGACCGCAGCTGATCCGTGGGGCTATTGCCCTGGAACTCTGGGTCCACTTTGGTGGCGGGGCGGGCGGCGGCGTAGCCACCAGCGGCGGAAGCGATAGAGCGAATATCCATTCTGGATCTCCTCGGGGGTTAGATTAACGTCTCAGCAGGTCCATCAGCGAGGCTGACATTCCACGGGTTTGTTCAAACATCTTCAGGTTGGCGTCGTAGCTGCGTTGCGCCTCGCGGGCGTCGGCGATCTCGATCATCAGATCTACGTTCGATCCTTCGTAATGACCGCTTTCATCCGACAAAGGATGCGAGGGGTCATAAACATTTTCCAGATCGCTGCGATCCAGGACAACGCGGCCGGTCTTGACCCGCTCGACATCGTTTTCCAGATCGCGGGCGGCCTCAAATGGAACGCTTTTGCGGCGATATCCGGGGGTATCGGCGTTGGAGATGTTTTCAGATACGTGACGCAGACGGGTGGCCTGTGCTTTCAGGCCACTGGCGGTCACACTCAGAGAGTTGGAAAATTCACTCATTGGTCATGCCCCCTCTAGCGCCCAAGACTGGTGCGCAGAATGTTCATTGATGATTTGTAGATGGCGAGCGCCCGGCTGTGCTGGCGCTTGACCTCAACCCCGTTGAGGATTTCGGTTTCGATCGAAACAGAGTTGTCGTTGGGGTCGGTGCCGACAGCTGAAGTGGTTACAGCCCAATCCATGTTGGACCCGTTGATACCATTCAGGTGTGAACCGCGTGAGGCCACCATATCGCCTGGGCGCGGCCCGGCGGCATAGACCTCTTTAAATGGCTTGATATCCTTGGCGTGGTAACCAGGGGTATCCGCGTTGGCGATGTTCTCAGACACCAGCGCCTGACGCTTGCCGGCGTGGCTTGCCATCGAATATGCGATTTTAAAAACGTTCAGTTCGGTGAACACCGGGGCTTCTCCCTCGATCAATTTCAATCAAGGCTTAACCCTGATTCCTTTAGAAATTGTTTCAGGAACTAGTTGGAGGCCTCAGGCCATGATTCCAGAGCTGAAAGCTTTGACTGAACAAATCGCCAGTAAGAAACTGGCAACTTCCATGGGACGCGTCAGCGGTATTTCTGGTGGGGAAATCGAAATTTCCGGCCTGGAGCGTGAAGCCCGAATCGGAGATCGCCTGGTTCTTGTCCGGGGGCCGGATGATGAGTTGCACGGCGAAGTTCTAAAGATTGATAGCAACAAAATCAGTATGTTACCTGATCGTGCTCCGGATCGTGTGGCGATGAATGATCGGGTAAAACTGATGCCCGCGCCAGATTTTGCCCCAGGTAATAACTGGATTGGCCGGGTTATTGATCCCTTCGGAGAACCGCTGGATGGTCGCCCGCTGCTACGCGGCGAGAAGGCTCGAGATCTGATGGCGCCGCCTCCCAAAGCAGCCGGTCGGCGCCATATGGGCGCCCGTTTGGACACCGGGCTGTCCGTGTTCAATACGATTCTTCCTATCGTTCAAGGCCAGCGTATTGGTCTTTTTGCGGGCTCTGGTGTTGGTAAATCGACTTTGCTCGCAAAAATGGCGCAATTTATGCAGGCCGATGTGGTGGTCATGGCATTGATTGGTGAACGGGGCCGCGAAGTGAATCACTTTGTCAAAGACGTTTTGGGCCCAGAAGGCATGAAACGCGCCGTTGTTGTTGCAGCGACGTCTGATCAGTCGGCGCTGGTACGGCGCCGCAGTGCCTGGGCGGCAATGACCATTGCGGAACATTTCCGCGACCAGGGCAAGAACGTGCTCTTCATGGCTGACTCGGTGACACGCTTTGCCGAGGCCCACCGGGAAATTTCTGCCGCCTCTGGAGAGGCGCCTTCGCTGCGCGGGTTCCCGCCATCGGTGACACCGCTGATTACCGGGCTGTGTGAGCGGGCTGGGCCTGGCTCTGAGGGGCAGGGCGACATCACGGCGGTGTTCAGTGTTCTGGTTGCAGGGTCCGACATGGATGAACCTATTGCAGACATTTTGCGCGGTGTTTTGGATGGGCATATCGTGCTCAACCGAGAGATCGCAGAGCGCGGCCGATTTCCGGCGGTTGATGTGTCACGTTCAGTTTCGCGCAGCTTGCCTGCGGCGGCGACCGACGAAGAAAACGCGGCCATTCTCGAGGTGCGTAAATTCCTGGGCTCCTATGAACAGTCAGAGGTGATGATCCGTGCTGGCCTCTATTCCGAAGGCAATGACGTGGTGCTGGATCAGGCGGTGAAGCTATGGCCAGAGCTGGATGCCTTCTTTGGCAAGGAAGACCCCCAGGGAGTGAGCAACAGCTTTAACCGCCTGCAACTTATGCTCCGTCGCATCAGCAAGGGGCGGTAGGACCGGGAGAGGCGCACAGGCGCCTCTTCGCCTATTCAAGGACGGCTCAAGAGCTTGCAAGGTTACAACGTAAAAAGGGCGCTTTCCAGTTCATCTGGAAGCACCCTTTGTTTTTCTCGATCTGTTGGGTCAGGTGTTGGTTCAAGATTGCAGGAGCGAAAGCACCAGTGAGGCTGAAGAAGTGGAGCTTTGATAGGCCTCCAGTTCGGTCCGTGCCAGATAGGTGTTGACCAATGTCTTCATCTGTTCGGGGTCCGAAAACATTTTGAGGTCATCAGAGCCAAATCGCTTTTTTGCGGCGTCTTGCAGAATGTCCACCTGTTGGTCAATATCTAGCAGGGCAATATCACTTGGTAGGCCAAGTGTGGTCTGCATCATGGATTGAAGCTGTGGCTGACCAATGATGTTGAGCCATTGGCCAGTGATAGACAATTCTTCGCCTTCGTCATCGAAGGTGACCAGGTCCACCAGTTCCCGTTCGGCGTAAAGCGCGATCTGCATGGAAACGTCTTGAGCCCCAACCGCGTCTTCAAACGACTGCACAACATTTTTGTCGGCGATCTCCTGCATTTTGTAGGTAAGACCGGTCACAGGAACCAAGCCAGGACCAAACCCAAAGGCGTCGCTGAAGTCGATCCAACGGTCGTCGCCCAGTTTATTGGCCAGGGCATCATCCGCTTCGGTACCATCCTCTAGCACTTTCTGAATCATCGCCTTTGAATCGATCTCACTGGCGAGACCGAAGGCATTCAAGGCTACTTCCAACAAGCGGTAGTCAGAAACCAAGTCTTCTGCGGTTTTGACATTGCTGATGTTTTCCATGAAGTACTCGTTGTCGCGCTCCAGGATCGGGTCCTTGTTGAAGTGTTCGAACTGGCGGTCGTAGGTGGACTGCAAGAAGGCCCAGCCAGTCAAGCCAGTTGAAGGGATGGTAGGTGCAAAGCTCATGACGGACGGATCGCCATCAAGCGTTCTTCCCGTGGCAGCAGAGTGCGCAGGGATTTCAAACACCTATAGTGATTGTCCTCCAACAGGGCTTCTGTTGCATCGGCAAGCGCACTGCGGCTATCGGCATCCAAAAAGACCTGGCTCAGTTCTTCGATCCGGCGCAGCATTGGCAGCCGATCTTCTTCTGGGTCACTGTCGCCAGTCAATATCAATTGAGCTGCATAGCAGACCCGGCGAACAGGCGTATTGGCGTTTTCTGGATGGATAGCATCGCGTAGGCGCAGGATATTGGCGTCCGGCGTCACGATGGACAGGCGGCTCCGTCTGTCACCGTTTTCGATAACGGCGCCATTTACCAAAACCCGCTCTTTCGGGGCAAGTTTGAGAACAAGTCCACTCATATTTATGTTGCTCCGCTGCGGAGGCCGCGCAAGACGGCCATGTTGATTTCAATCAGCGCTCTCACATTCGCTTTACGCGATAGGACCTTGCTGGTGTGCTGACGGGTAAATTCAGCTAGGTAAAACAGATTATCTTTAACATCTTGCGGCAACTGGTTGTCTGGCGAGGCGAGATCCGCGGTGAAAATGTTCCACATCTTGCGGTTCTTGTGCAGTGCTTCAGTTAAGACTTTGAACCCTTCGGTTCCCTTATCCGCGCTAGCGGTCTTATGTGCAGCAAGTAAATTTTGCGTCGAGCGAGCGACGATATCATATTCTTTGTCTACGGTCGTTCTAGTCGGGGCTTTTGCCGCAGAATAGGCACTCTTCGCTTTCAGCAGTGCGTTCACGTGTTTTCCTAACGTATTATTTCTTCAGATTCTCTGAGAAGAGGGGCCCAGGGCGTGACTGACACGCCCTGGGTTAGGTGTTTTAACGGAACAGCTGCTGCAGAGTTTCCGGTGCCGAGTTGGCAATGGTAAGCGCCTGAACACCAAGCTGCTGCTGAGTTTGCAGAGCTTTTAGTCGAGCGGACGCTTCTTCCATGTTGGTATCAACAAGTGCACCAATGCCGGACTTCATGGCGTCGGTTACTTTAGATACAAACTCGTTTTGCTTCTCGATACGGGCAGCCGAGGCACCCAGAGCAGCAGCACCATCAACAGCGGCCTGGATCAGGTCTTCGATGTCATCAATCGAGGCTTCCGCAGTGGTCGCATCGCTCATGTCAACGGAGGTCAGGTTGAGGCCTGCTTCAAAATCAACCGAAGCAACGGTGATGTTGGAGGCAGTCACGGCACCAGATGCATCACGGTCCAGCGAAGACAGAACAGTGATGTCGCCACCTGCGGTGTTCAGCAGGTTTGCACCGTTGAACTGAGAGGCACCAATCACGGAGGTGATCTGGTTTTTCAGCTCGTCAACGTCGGCCTCAAGTTTGCTGTGGTCAACGTTTTCACCAGTTGCGGCAACAACTTTTTCCTTCATTTCCTTCAGAAGGTCGGTGATCTGCTCGGCACCCGCAGTTGCAACAGCAACAGTGGATTCACCCAGCGACAGCGAGTCAGATACGGCTTCAAAGCCAGCAACGTCAGATTCCATAACTTTGGAAATCGCCCAGATGGCCGAGTTATCTTTGGCTGAATCGACTTCTTTACCCGTAGAGATCTGTTTCTGTGTCTCTGTCAGGTCGCTGTTGATGGAGGACAAAGTCTGCAGAGCAACCATTGCGCCATTGTTTGTCAGAATACTGGTCATAGCTTTTTTCCTTTAGCGATTGAGACACTTTAGTCTCAGTAGTTTTCCCTGCCCCAGAAGGGGGCGTTTTGGCGTCTTTCTGACAATGCGTTCAGCCTGTCGGCCTTCGCGCCATCCCAGTGATGAGATGCAAGGAGACATTGCGTCCAAAGTTGCTAAGAGAGTGCTAATGTTCAAAACCACATTCCGTAGAATTTTACTAAACCCTGGAGCGACTTAGCTCTCGTGTTTCAGCTGCGTTTTTCCAGTCGTTGGCCCATGGTTGTTCCATAGCGTGCCTTGCGGCCGGCGCGGTCATATACATCCAGTCCCTTTTTGACCCGGCGCAGTTCAGCCATCCGTGTGGCAACGCTGCGAATGCCTTCCATGGCGCTGTTGAGCAGTTCCTGATTCCTCGACACTTTTGTTTGTACCTGGGCCAGGGCCGCACGTTCCAGTGTGTCGATGGTGTTGAGGTTCGCGATGATCGCTTCCTTGCGGGCGAGGAGGTCTTCGATCTGCTTCAGTTCACCGCGTACCAATGCGCTGCGCTCCTGATCAAGAATCTCGTCCAACTCATCAATAAGGCTTTGGGGATCTTGGTGGGTCAGTTGTGTGTTTGGGTCAGTCATTAGAGGAATCCTTCATTGCTTGATAAAGTGATTCGGCGAGGCCAATGCCGCCGGCTTCGGTAATCTGTTCTGCCTGGGCGCGGACCAGAAAGCTGCTGAACTGGTCTTCGCCTTCGCCGCCGCCGCCAAGGCCTTCGCGGCTTTTTCCAAGCCCCGCGGATTTCAACATTTCCGTTAGAAAAGAAGCTTCTAGCTGCTTTGCGGCATCGCGAATCGCGTCATCCTGTGAGGGCTGTTGAAGCCTGGGTGGCGCCGTCGTCGCCTGATGAACTGTCGTTAGATTGGGCATCCTGCACCTCTCTCCAGTTTTAATTCAGATTTGCTTGATTTTTATGAGAATGCCCCAAGAGCGGTTAAAATTACCGTAACCGCTTTGCTCTAGAGCTAGGGGTATCGAGATAGAATGTCTGGAATCCGAATGCTCACAAATGTACTCCTTGGCCAGCTGCGTTCTGGCACGACTGACCCAGTTGGGGTTAAGGCGACAGAAAGCCCGCAACGGCAGCAAACAACCCGTAGCTTTTCCGATCACATGGATGATCGTGCCCGAAGAGATGAGGCAAAGCAGGCGTCTGAAAAAGAGCGTGCCAAGCAGGCTGAAAAAGCAGCTGAAGGGCGAGAGGCGGATGATCGATCTAAAGAGGTTGATCAGAAGCGGCCCGATGCGGGTAAAGCTGATGCTCAAGCTGCAGACACACCGCGCTCTGCACAGGATGCAAGTGACGGGGAAGCCACTGCTGAGGCCGGGTTGAGCGAGACCTCGCCTGACGACACAATCTCCTTAGAAACTGAAGTAACGCCAGATAATAGTGCCTCAGAGAGCACCGAAACAGATGTTTCCGACACTGATTCTGCATCCGATACCGCCCTGCCTGCTGCCGTAGAGGTTGCAGCGCAAGGGACAGAAGTTCCCCCGATAGGGATGGCTCAGGGCGGTGATGGAAAGCCTGATACTGCAAAAAACGCTGCAGACCCTGACGCGGCTGCCCGGGCTCAGAAACCCGTAGGCGCTGTTGCTGCGCAGGCGTCTGCCGTAGCGGTGCAGGGGGACGAAAACGCAACGCTGCTGCCGGATGAGGCTCCCGCAGCACAGGGCGACACTGCTGAAGGCGAAAGCGCAGATGTGCCTCGTGCGGCGCAATCCACCGCCAATACTCAAGTTGCGGCTGGTTTAGCTGCCCCCACGGGACAGACTTCGGCTCAGTCTTCTAAGGCCACAGTTCAAACTGGGAACGCACAGGCTGAGGCTGCGATCAATGCAGATGATACAGCGCAGACTGCGGCACTGGATGCGGAGCTGGGCGAGAAGCTTCCAGAGCAGTCAGCAGCAGCATCTGCTGTTACCCGTGCGCAAGATGCAGCGATTCGCCGTAGCGAGATGCGGGCTGCAGCGGCGGGCCCTACCCCCGCATCACAGTCCTCTGGGCCGGATGAAACGACCCTAGCGCAAGGCACAGCGGGGGATGAGGCCGCAGCTGACAGCACGGCAGAGACTTCTCAGTCGGCGGCAAATGCAAAATCCGCAAGCTCAGGAGAGGCACAGGCTGCGGCAGCAGCGAGCCAATCCCGCAGCACGGCGACCACTGAACCGGGGCGTCGGGCGGAGGGAAGGGCCCGCGAAGCCCGTGACGCGCAGGCCGTTGTCTCTGGCAATGCAACACCCGCGAACACAGCCCCCAAACCGACGACAGCTGCTGCAGCGCAGATTAGCGCCGTGCAGCAGGCCTTTGCCGCTCAGATGCTTGCCGGAGATGCCTCTGGCGCTGGTGCTGGTCTTGGGGGCGAGGCGCAACTGCTGAGCGCTGATCTCACACCAGATTTGCCGGGTTTGTCACAACTCTTGACTGAGGCCGTGGTTCAGCCCGGAACCGTCCATCGCCCGGAAACACCACGATTGGTTGCGGTGCAACTGGCCCAGGCCTTCTTTGCCAAGGGAGAGCGAAATGTTGATGTGGCTCTGAACCCCGAGGAGCTGGGACGGGTCAAGATGCGGGTCTCCACCAGCGAGACGGGAATCACTGTGGTCATCCAGACCGAGCGGGCCGAAACCGGTGATTTGATGCGCCGCCATATCCATGAGCTGGCGGATGAGTTCCGCAAGATGGGTTTTGAAAACGTCTCTTTTGAATTCAACGGTGGCGGCGCTTCGGGCGGCCAGACCAGTAGCGAAGGCGAGAGCGCGGCCGGTATGGGAACATCATCTCGCACAGAAGAATTGGACGACCTGACCGCAACTGAGCTTGCAGAAAAACAGGTACAACATCTCCGGCTTGGAAATGCCGGCGTGGACATGAGGGTCTAACTGATGACGACAGAAGTTTCTGGCACCAACTATAATACAGCGACAGCTAACAGCGCCTCTTCTGGGGGGGGCACCAACCTGACGTCTGACTTTGATACTTTCATCAAGCTATTGACAGCACAGGCGAAATATCAGGACCCCACAGAGCCAATGGACAACACGGAATACGCCTCTCAGCTGGCAGAATTCTCCATGGTTGAGCAGCAGGTTCTCACCAATGACAACCTTGGGTCTGCGCTGGAGCAGCTGGGACTGGGCAATATGGCGGCCTTGACGGGCTGGGTCGGCATGCAAGTGCGTGCTGCCACAGCAGCGAGTTTTGACGGCACCACCCCGGTCAATGTGTCTCCCAACCCGGCTGCGGCGGCGGATGAGGTTACTCTTGTGGTCCGAAATACAGATGGGGATGAGGTCAACCGGATTTCGCTGCCAGTCAGTGCAGAACCCTATGATTGGGATGGGACCGGCTTTGACGGAGAGACTGTTCCGGCAGGAGATTATACTTTCATCGTCGAAAGCTCGGTGGATGGCGAGGTTGTCCTGTCTGAGATGGCAGAGGTTTACACCACTGTGCAGGAAACCCAATTGGCAGGCAGTGATGTTGTCTTGATCAACGAAACCGGCTTTGCCATCCTGGCGACTTCGGTCACAGCTCTGCGCGATCCAGAAGCGGAACAAACGGATCAAGCGGAACAAGAAGAGGCTTGATCCAAACGGCGCCGCAGGGTCTAGAGATGTTGCTCTCCAAGATCGGAGCAGCACCGAGCGGAGTGTGACGTCCTGCAAGACCTGGATACAGATTTTGATCAGCGGTTTTTTCAATCGCTCAAGGCGCAGGGACTGGTGGTCGCTGCGCCCTTGCCGTTGCAGGGAGGACGGTCTAACCGGGTCTGGCGGGTTGGCGACCTCGTCATAAAACTCTATCTGAAACAGGACGATAACCCGCTGTTCGACAATGATCCGGCGAGAGAGGCCGCAGCCCTGGCGGCCTTGTCCGGGACCGGCATGGTTCCGCCTTTGCAAGGCGCGGGTTGTTTTGAGGGCCATGATTGGTTGATCTATGGTCACATCACCGGCGCACCGTGGCAGCAGGATAGCGGCCATGTGGCCCAGCTTTTGGGACGGTTGCATGACCAGCCAGAGTTCGGCGGTCTGCCATTAGGCGCCAATGGCAGCGCTGAGCTGGAGGCGCAGGGGAATGCAATTCTCTCTCACTGCACGTTGACGACCGATTTGGTTGCTGAGCTGCAACGAAGGTGCCCAATTGGTCAGGTGCCTCCTCTAAAACAATTGGCGTTGATCCATGGCGATCCAGTGCCGGGGAACCTATTGGCCCATGATGGCACGCTGACGCTGATTGACTGGCAATGCCCGCAAATGGGCGACCCAAGCGAGGATCTGGCGCTGTTTCTGTCGCCGGCCATGCAGTTTCTTTATCGGGGCGCGGTGCTGTCACAGGCCGAGGAAGAGGCCTTTCTATCCGCCTACCCCGATCCACGTATTGTAGGGCGATACCTATCTTTAAGACCCTGGTTTCATTGGCGTATGGCAGCCTATTGCCTTTGGCGCTGCAGGCGGGGAAATCCTCAAGACAGGCAGGCCTGTGATCTGGAGCTGGCGGCTATTGGTCAATCCATCAGCCCCAAAACTGCGTAGGACGGTGGCATAAGAATTCGCCTTGCACGGCCAAAGGGGAAGCGAGACATGCCCTGCAGTGCGGGGGAATAGGGCAGGTCGAGTATCTTGTCCTGCGTCAGATCCGCTAACAACCGCCCAGCGTAGCTGCCCATCGCGACGCCATTGCCATGATAACACAGCCCAGCAAAAAGACCGGGGCTATCCGGTATCGGACCGACAAAGGGCACGAGATTGCGCGACATGCAGACCATTCCGGACCAGAAATGTGTGCCCTCAACCTCGCGCCAATCGGGGAATAGTGCCTCAAAATGGCTGCGCAAAAGCCGCCGAATAGAGGCCTCTGCACGGGGGGAGGCAAACAGACCGCCGCGCATGCCGAAGAGAAAGCGCCTGTCTGGCATCAGACGGAAATAATGCAGCAGGTTACGGGTGTCATAGGCCATCTGATCGCTGAACCAACCCTGCGCCTGTAGCTCGTCTTCGCTCAGCGGGCGGGTCACCATGACGGTTGATTGGGCCGGGAGATAACGCCCTGACAGCCACTTTGGCAGCCCGTCCCAAGAGTAGCCATTGGTGGCAATGATGACTTTCTTGGCGCGCACTCGCCCTCTTGGAGTGGTCAGAACATGGGTGCCGGAGGTGGCTGTCAATTTGGTAACGGGACTGGATTGGAACAGCATGGCGCCTGCGCTTTCGGCGGCGCGGGCGATCCCAAAGAGGTATTTGCGCGGGTTGAGGCCAAAGCCAACGGGCGTTGTCAGCGCGCCAAAGAAGGTTCCGCTCATCCCATGCTTTGCAAGCTCCTCTTGCTCCAGCAGTTGGGGCGTGCCCCCTGCGGCCGCAATCTGATCCGCTTCGCGGCGCAGAGCGGTCATGGCGCGGGGGCTGTGGGCCATCCGGGTTTCGCCCTTGGAATGTGTGTCCGCCTCTATCCCGTGGCGCTCCAGCAGGCTGCGCACCAATTCGATGCTTGCCAATTCTCCAGCAGCGTAGGTTTCGGTGGCCTCCTGTCCGTATTTGCGCTGCATAGCACTGCCCGACAGCATGGTTCCGCCGAGGCAGCAAAAGCCGCCATTGCGCCCAGAGGCGCCCCAGCCGGGTGTTTCTGCCTCTAAGACAGCAACGCTGGTGCCGCTTTCTGCCAGATGCAGCGCTGCTGATACTCCGGTAAAGCCACCACCAATGACGGCGACATCAACATGCAGTTCTCCGGTCTGCTGCGGCCAAAGCGGCGCAGCCATGGTTTCATCCCACCAGCAGTTTTCGCGTGGCGCGGGGCCATAGGCGTAGTCGGAAAATATTCTTCGCATTAGTTGCGCCCAGCCTCATTTTCTTCGCGCTGTTGCCGTACCATCTGGCGCTTGTTGACCAGTGAGGCGGTGATGACGCCTATGGTGACAATTGCAATCATCAGGGTCGAGAGGGCATTGATTTCAGGAGAGACGCCTAGGCGCACCGCCGAATAGATCTTGATCGGCAGCGTTGTCGCCGCAGGCCCCGAGGTGAAGGAGGCAATGACAAGATCGTCCAGCGATAGGGTGAAGGCCAGCAGCCATCCTGAAATCACTGCAGGCGCAATGATCGGCAGGGTGACCAGCCGGAAAGCCTCAGAAGGAGAGCAGCCCAGATCCAGCGCGGCCTCTTCCAGGGATCTGTCGAAAGTGACCAGCCGGGAGGAGACCACCACCGAGACATAGCACATGGAAAAGGTGGTATGGGCCAACACGATGGTCATCACGCCCCGGTCCAAGCCGATGCCGATGAACAGCAAAAGCAGCGACAGGCCAGTGATGACTTCCGGCATCACCAGCGGTGCGTAGATCATGCCGGAAAACAGGGTGCGTCCCATAAACCGTCCACCGCGCACCAGAACATAGGCGGCCATTGTGCCCAGAACCGTTGCGATGGATGAAGAGATCACCGCCACTTTGATGGTCACCCAAGCGGCACTGAGAAAAGCCTCATTTTGCATCAGCTCACCGTACCATTTGGTCGAGAATCCCGCCCAGACGGTGACAAGTTTGCTTTGATTGAAACTGTAGATCACCAGGATCAGCATCGGCACATAGAGGAAGGCAAAGCCAAGCGTCAGTGAAACGGTATTGAACCAACTAATGCGTTTCATTGCTCGGCCTCCTGTTGCTTTTGCTGATTGCGCTGGAACAAGACGATGGGAATGATCAAGAGCAGCAATAGAACTACCGCAACCGCCGAGGCCACGGGCCAGTCGCGGTTGGAGAAGAACTCTTCCCACAGGACCTTGCCGATCATCAACGTATCGGACCCACCGAGGAGCGAAGGAATAACGAATTCGCCCAACACAGGGATAAAGACCAGGAAACAGCCAGCGATGATGCCAGTTTTGGACAGCGGGATAGTCACCAGCCAAAAGGCCGAAAGGCGGGAGCAGCCTAGATCCTCAGCGGCCTCAATGAGGGATTCGTCAAGCCGCTCCAGAGCGGCATATATCGGCAGGATCATGAAAGGCAGATAGGTGTAGACGATGCCAATATAGACGGCTGTATTGGTGTTCAGGATTGTCAGCGGCTCTGAAATCACCCCGGTCCAAAGTAAAAACTGATTGAGAAAGCCCTCGTTCGACAGAATGCCCATCCAAGCATAGACCCGGATCAGGAAAGAGGTCCAGAAGGGTAGGATCACCAGCATCATCAGGGTCGCACGCCATTCGGACGGCGCCCGTGCCATAGCATAGGCCATGGGATAGCCGACCAGCAGGGTCAGCAGCGTTGAAATAACAGCGATCTTGAGTGAGCTGAGATAGGCTTTCCAGTAGAGATCATCCTGGGTCAGAAAGACGAAGTTTTCGAAATCGAGCTCTGACAGGAAGGCCCAGATACCAGTGGCCCAATCAAAATGAGGGGTATAGGGCGGGCGGGCCAAGGCCACATCGGAAAGCGAGATCTTAAAGACGATGACAAAGGGCACCAGAAACAGGGCCAAGAGCCAGAGATACGGGACGGCGATCAGGGTAAAGCGGCGCATCATTCAGCCAGCAGAACGCCTGCCGTGGCGGTCCAGGACAGCCAGACAGTGTCTTCCCAAGTGAAGGCACGACGTGAAATACGGCGCGTGTTGGCGCTTTGTGCCTTGATCACTGCACCAGAAGGCAATTCAACATGGTAGGTGGACAAATTGCCAAGATAGGCAATGTCTAGGATTTTGCCCGCAACCACGTTATCAACCCCGGTAGGTTTTTCCGCATTGATGGTGACCTTCTCTGGGCGGATCGCCAGATGGCAGCTCTGTCCATCGGAGAGGCTATTTGGAGAGACTACGTTTAGCGGCGCTTGCCCGTCTTTCCAGGCGACAGAATAGCTATTTTCGCCATTTGGCGTGGCAGTGCCGTCGATTATGTTCACTTCGCCAATGAAGTCAGCGACATAGACTGAGTTGGGTGTCTCGTAGATCCGGTCCGGGGTGGCGACCTGAATGATCCTGCCGTTGTCCATAACGGCAACGCGACTGGCGACGGTCATCGCCTCTTCCTGATCATGGGTCACAATGACAAAGGTTGTTCCAGTCTGTTCCTGAATGTCCATCAGCTCAAACTGGGTGTCCTGGCGCAGCTTTTTGTCCAGCGCGCCGAGGGGCTCATCAAGCAGCAAAAGTTTTGGTTTCTTGGCAAGAGAGCGCGCCAGAGCAACGCGTTGACGCTGACCGCCCGAAATCTGGTGCGGCTTGCGGCTTGCAAACTTCTCCAACCGGGTCAGGCGCAGCATTTCGTTCACTCGGTCACTGATCTGCGGCTTGGCCATACCTTCGCGTTTTAGGCCAAAGGCAATGTTTTCCCAGATGCTCAGATGCGGAAACAGTGCGTAGGATTGAAACATCATATTTGTGGCGCGTTTGTTAGGCGGCACCGGCGCCATGTCCTGACCTGACAGAAAGATCTTTCCCTCGGTGGGCGTTTCAAACCCAGCGAGCATGCGCATCATCGTGGTCTTGCCGCACCCGGATGGGCCCAATAGCGCAAAGAACTCTTTCTCGTAGATACCGATGGTCAGATCGTCGATCGCCGTGAAGTCGCCAAATCGCTTGGTGACGTTCTGGAATTGAATCAGAGGCTTTGCCTCTGGATCGTTCCAGGGTTCGAATACAGGAATGGTCAAGCTGCGTCCCCCGCAATTTCTGAAGGCGCTGGTTGCTCGCCGCGCTGTCAGAGGTTTGTCGCAATTAGGCAAAGGCAGGGCGCGCTGGGCGCCCTGCCGGATCGATTAAGATCAGGTGCCGGATTTGATCTTGGTCCACATGCGGGTCACCACACGCTGCACCTTGGGAGCATAGGGCGTGGTGGTGAAGAGGTTGGCCAATGTTGCCGCATCCGGGTAGATTGCCGGATCGCCGATCACGTCTTCGACCAAGAATTCCTGCGATGCCTTGTTGCCGTTGGCGTAGTAAACATAGTTCGATGCGTCCGCCATGTTCTTTGGGTCCATGATGAAATTCAGGAACACATGCGCGGCATCTGGATTGGGAGCGTCGACTGGAATTGCCATCTGGTCAAACCACATCTGTGCGCCTTCAACAGCGGCATGATAGGCGATTTCAACACCATTTTCAGCCTCGGCTGCGCGATCGCGGGCCTGCAAAACATCACCGGACCAGCCAACAGCGACGCAGATATCACCGTTCGCCAGGCCATTGATATACTCGGAGGAGTGGAATTTCTGGATATAGGGGCGAATACCCATAAAGACGGCTTCGGCCTTGGCAAGTACTTCGGGGTCATGGCTGTCGGGGTCTTCGCCAATGTATTTCAGCGCAGCAGGGATCATTTCGGCGGGCGCATCCAGGAAATGCACGCCGCACTCGCCCAGTTTTTCCATATTTGCGGGGTTGAAGACCAGCTCAAGCGAGTTGATCGGAGCATCGTCGCCCAGCAGTTCTTTGACCTTGCCGACGTTCACGCCGATGCCAGTGGTGCCCCACATGTAGTTGACGGAATAGGCATTTTCCGGGTCGTATTGTTCGGTGCGGGATTCCACAACATCCCACATGTTTTTGTGGTTAGGCAGTTTGGACATGTCCAGCTTTTGGAATGCGCCCGCCATGATCTGACGCTGTAGGAATGTGCCACTCGGCACCACCACGTCATACCCAGAGCCGCCAGCCAGCATTTTTGTTTCCAGCAGCTCATTGCTGTCAAAGACGTCATAGATCAGTTTGATGCCGGTTTCAGTTTCGAACTTTTCCAGCAGTGCTTCATCAATATAGTCAGACCAGTTGTAGACGCGTACTTCTTCGGCCATGGCTGCGGAGCCGAGCAATGCGACAAGAGCGGTCGTTGTCATCATTTTGAGTGTCATTGTTATCTCCCTGTGGGTACCGGTGTTGGCCCGGCTGACCTGGATTTGATCAAGTTTTGCCTCATTCGGCAATACTGTTTATGTTTCCACCGGGCAGATCTTCGTGCAAGCTGCCCAAAATTTAGGAGGAAAACCGCAAGTGTCGACGACCAAAACAGCA
The DNA here is from genome assembly GCA_913054455.1 of uncultured Roseobacter sp. GTDB lineage: Bacteria > Pseudomonadota > Alphaproteobacteria > Rhodobacterales > Rhodobacteraceae > Pseudophaeobacter. The sequence continues at coordinate 4,174 of CAJXIL010000065.1, read as the reverse complement.
GCTCAGTCCGGCCAGACTGCCCCCGATGAGGGACCAAAACTACCGGCCCATGAGATCGTCTATCAACAGCTGCGGGCGCAGATCCTATTTGGAGAGTTAGCGCCGGGGCAGGCGGTTACTATTCAGGGTCTGACGGAGGCTCTTGGGGCGGGTATGACCCCTGTGCGCGAAGCCATTCGCAGATTGATTTCAGATGGGGCCCTGATGTTTCAGGGAAACCGCCGCGTCTCCGTTCCTGTGCTGAGCCCCGCAGACATAGATGAGCTAAGTTTTGTAAGAAAAACAATAGAGTCCGAGCTGGCTCGCCGTGCATCCCTGCGGATGAATGCGGTGCAGATTGCCCGGTTGGAAGCGATCGATATCGCCTTGGATCGGGCAATATCTGCTGGTGATGTTGCAGGCTATTTGGTGCAGAACTACAGTTTCCATTCAGAGCTCTATGCCTGCGCCAATGCCCCAATCATGGCGGATCTGGCAGACCGGCTTTGGCTGCGCTTTGGCCCGTCATTGCGGGTGGTCTGTGGGCGCTTTGGTACCCAGAGCTTTCCAGACCGGCATAAGGACATCATTGAGGCGATGCGCCGAGGGGAGCCAGAAAAAGTGGCGCAGGCCATGGAAAAAGATGTGGCACAGGGCATGGAGCAGGTGAGTCAAGGGTTGGGTGGCACCAACTGATTCGATTGACAAGGTGAAATTTGATCATATTCTGGGGGCAATCTCTCATTGATGGAGTCTGCCTGATGAACGCGATCACCAATCACATGCCCACGGCCGAATTGCGGGCCCTGGATGCTGCTCACCATATGCACCCTTTTACCGCCAACGGGGAGCTGGCCGAAAAGGGCAGCCGTATCATTACTCGTGCGTCGGGCGTGACGCTGACCGATAGCGAGGGCAACCAGATCCTGGATGCTATGGCGGGCCTGTGGTGCGTCAATATCGGCTATGGCCGCGATGAGCTTGCTGATGTTGCCGCCCGCCAGATGCGCGAGCTGCCCTATTACAACACTTTCTTCCAGACCACCCATGTGCCTGCGATTGCTCTGGCCGCCAAAATTGCCGAGCTGGCGCCGGGGGATCTGAATCATGTGTTCTTTGCTGGGTCGGGATCGGAAGCCAATGACACCAACATCCGCATGGTGCGGCACTATTGGGCGCTGAAGGGCAAGCCGACCAAATCTATTATCATCAGTCGCAAAAACGCCTATCACGGCTCGTCCGTCGGCAGCGGTTCGCTTGGCGGGATGAGCGCTATGCATGAGCAGGGCGGCCTGCCGATCCCTGATATTCATCATATCAACCAGCCCCATTGGTGGGCCGAAGGTGGTGACACGCCCGAGGATGATTTTGGTCTGGCACGGGCGCAGGAACTGGAAGCGGCTATTCTGGAACTGGGCGAGGATCGGGTTGCCGCCTTTATCGCTGAGCCCGTTCAGGGTGCTGGCGGTGTTATCGTACCGCCTGCCACTTACTGGCCTGAAATTCAGCGGATCTGTGACAAATATGAAATCCTGCTGATCGCAGATGAAGTCATCTGCGGCTTTGGCCGGACTGGAAATTGGTTTGGGTCACAAACCATGGGCATCCGCCCGGATATCATGACCATCGCCAAAGGGCTGTCCTCTGGCTACGCGCCTATTGGGGGCTCGATTGTCAGTGATGAGGTTGCCGTTGTTATTGCCTCGGATGAGTTCAATCACGGCTATACCTACTCCGGCCATCCCGTTGCGTCTGCTGTGGCACTGGAAAATCTGCGTATTCTTGAAGAAGAGAATGTGGTTAGTCATGTTCAGGATGTTGCTGGTCCATATCTGAAAGAGAAGTGGGAAGCATTGGTTGATCACCCGCTGGTGGGGGAGGCCAAGATTGTCGGCATGATGGGGTCGATTGCGTTGACACCAAACAAGGCGACGCGCGCGGCCTTTCCTGATGCCGGAACGGTTGGGTTTATTTGCCGCGAACGCTGTTTTGCCAATAACCTGGTTATGCGGCATGTCGGGGATCGGATGATTATTTCACCACCGCTGGTGATCACACCCGAGGAAATCGACGTGTTGATTGCCCGCGCCCGCACCTCCTTGGATGAGTGCTATGGGATTTTGCAGGAGAAAGGTCTTTTGCAAAGCGCCTAATGCATAGGTCTCCCGAAAAATGGGCGCCTAAAAAACGGTATGTCTCTATCGTCCATGCGTGATCTGCCTTTGGAAAAGTTGCCGGGCTGATCGCCGTGAGGTCGGGTGCGGCCTAAGAGATTGAGATGGCTCTGGCTCCGTACCATTGTGGTACGGGGCCCTTTTTAGGTTACGTGTTCTGGCACCCTGGGTTTCCCTTGCGTTAGCGTAAACAAGTCAAAACTTGTCGCAAAAATCACCTTGAGGGTCGCAGTCGGTTCTTACGGGCTATCACATGTCCCTAAGCTAGGTAGACAACAGTAATCAGATGATGTGGTTGCATCCCCTGCTAAGGGTGTGCTTACATCACGACAGAAGCGCAGAACCAATCTGCCGATTACATAAAACGGGGAGCCTACTTTGGCTGATGCGTCTAATAATGACGCGTTCGTGGAATTCGAACGCGTGCAGAAGAGCTACGACGGTGAGAACCTTGTCGTAAAAGATCTGAACCTCATTATGCCCAAAGGTGAGTTCCTCACCATGTTGGGGCCATCGGGTTCTGGTAAAACCACCTGCTTGATGATGTTGGCTGGATTTGAGACGGCAACCCACGGCGATATTCGTCTTGGTGGTACCTCGATCAACAACATCCCACCGCATAAACGCGGTATTGGCATGGTGTTCCAAAACTACGCCCTGTTCCCGCATATGACCATTGCTGAAAACCTCTCCTTCCCGTTGGAAGTCCGAAAGATGGGCAAATCGGAGCGTGAGGCGAAGGTCAAGCGTGCGTTGGATATGGTCGAAATGGGTGCCTTTGGTGGTCGTCGTCCTTCACAGCTTTCTGGTGGCCAGCAGCAGCGGATCGCTCTGGCCCGCGCATTGGTGTTTGAGCCTGAGCTGGTTCTGATGGATGAGCCACTGGGCGCGTTGGACAAACAGCTGCGGGAAAAGATGCAGTTCGAAATCACCCACCTGGCGCACCGTCTGGGCATCACCGTGGTCTATGTGACCCATGACCAGACCGAAGCTCTGACCATGTCGGACCGGGTTGCGGTGTTTGAAGATGGCCGCATTCAGCAGCTGGCACCGCCAGACAAGTTGTATGAAGAGCCGCAGAACAGCTTTGTTGCGCAGTTCATCGGCGAGAACAACACGCTCGAGGGCGTGGTCAAAGAGATCAACAACGGCGTCGCGCTGGTGCAGCTGGATGGCGGTGAGCTGATCGATTGTCGGCCCGTGAATGTCAGCAAACCCGGCGAGCGGACACGTGTTTCCATTCGCCCAGAGCGCGTCGAGTACAATAAAGACCGTCTTGCCGAGGGGGTTCATACCCTGAAGGCTGAGGTGCTTGAGTTCATTTACATGGGTGACATTTTCCGCACCCGTCTGCGGGTCGCAGGCAACGATGAATTTGTCATCAAGACTCGGAACGCGCCCGATCAGGTCCGTTTGAAACCCGGCCAGCAGATCGAAATTGGCTGGTTGCCCGATGACTGCCACGCGCTGGACGCCTGATCTACACTGCACAAAAGCACAACTCCCGGCAGCCATGACCGGGAGGGTAAAAGATAACGAACGACTTTCAACAAGGAGAGATCTCTCATGAAGATGACAAAACTGTCAGCATTGGCAATGACCACAGCGCTGGTTGCGCCTGCGGCATTTGCCGAAGACATGGCGAACGAAATGACGCTGGTATCCTGGGGCGGTGCCTACCAGTCCAGCCAGCACAAAGCCTATGTTGAGCCCTATCTGGCGGCAAACGATGGCGTCAAAGCCGTTTGGGATGAAAGCTCAGCTGAAGCGGTTGCCAAGCTGCGCGCCATGAACGAAGCCGGCAATGTAACCTGGGATCTGGTTGACGTTGTTGCCTCTGACGCGATGCGCCTGTGCGACGAAGGTCTGGCCGAAGAAATCGACCACGACGCTGATCTGGCCGCAGCCCCCGATGGCACCTCGGCCTCCGAAGACTTTGGCGACCTGCTGGTTTCCGACTGCTTCGTTCCACAGATCGTTTACTCGACCACATTTGGCTACCGCACCGACCTGGTTGGCGC
>CAJXIL010000064.1 GCA_913054455.1 uncultured Roseobacter sp. | reverse complement strand
GTGCCACAGCCGAAGGCGTAATGCCAGCAACCCGGGCTGCTGCCGCCAATGATCCCTCATCGATGACCGAAAGCAAACTAGAGACAAATCTTAGATCCATGAGAAAAACTTATGTCTGAACACAGTAAAGCAAGCTAGGGCTTTCTTTAGTCTTCGCGTAAATCAAAGCGAACGCAATCAGGAGCCCACCACATGAGCATTTTTCACCTCGCCTACCATGTAGATGACCTCGACAAGGCCCGCGCCTTTTACGGCGGCCTCTTGGGCTGCACCGAGGGGCGCAGCACAGAGACCTGGGTCGATTTCAACTTCTTTGGTCACCAGATTTCGCTCCACTTGGGACCGGTCTTTGCCACAAGCAACACCGGCAAGGTCGGCGACCATATGGTTCCCATGCCCCATCTTGGCGTTATCCTGCCGCAGGAAGACTGGCAAACACTCGCGGATCGGCTCACCGCTACTGGGCTTGACTTCACCCTGGCCCCAGTGACACGTTTTGCCAATGAGCCCGGTGAGCAAAGCACCATGTTCTTCCATGACCCCGCCGGTAACCCGATTGAAATCAAAGGCTTTAAAGACATGGCCAGAGTATTCGCCACATGATCAAGGTTCAGTTTGCCGCCCGCCCGGAACGCTGGGGAACCTACCAGGCACCGCTTGACGCCGCCTTAGCAGAGGCGGGCCTGCAGGTGGATCTGCGCCAGGACCACCCGGCCGCAGAGGTCGACTATGTGATCTACGCCCCCAACTCCGACCTGCAGGATTTCACGCCCTATACGGGCTGCAAGGCTGTGCTCAGCCTCTGGGCCGGCGTTGAGAAGATCACTGGCAATACAACCCTCACCCAACCGCTCTGCCGGATGGTGGACCCAGGCCTGACTGCGGGTATGGTGGAATGGGTCACAGGCCATGTGCTGCGCTATCATTTGGACATCGACCGCAGCCTTGCAACCCAGGATCGCTGGGAGCCAGTGGTGCCCCCGCTGGCACAGGAGCGTCCAGTAACCGTGCTCGGGCTCGGCGCGCTAGGGGCTGCCTGTGCCACGGCTCTTGCCCAGCTTGGCTTTCCGGTCACCGGCTGGTCACGGTCCGCCAAAACCCTTGCCACAATCACCTGCGCACATGGCAGTGACGGGTTGCAGCACGCCCTGCAACAGGCCCAGATCCTGGTACTGTTGCTGCCAGACACGCCAGCAACCGAAAACACCCTGAATGCTGAAACCCTGGCCTTGATGCCCAGGGGGGCACGCATCATCAATCCAGGCCGCGGCCCCTTGATTGACGACACAGCCCTTTTGAGCGCCCTCAACACCCAACAGATCGCCCATGCCACCCTGGATGTCTTTCGCCAGGAACCTCTGCCGCAGGAACACCCCTATTGGGCTCACCCGCAGGTCACGGTTACGCCTCACATCGCCGCCGAAACTCGCCCCCTGACCGCCGCACAAATGATCGCCAAAAACATCCAACGCAGCGAGACGGGCTTGCCCTTGCTAAATCAAGTCAACCGGGATCTGGGATACTAGAACCGGGCCCCCAGCCTCGTTATCACCTTTCCAAAAATATTCCGGGGGAGGTCGCAGACCGGGGGCAGCGCCCCCTCCCCCGGCTCAAGGATAGCACTTTACTCAGCCGCCAATCCGCGCCCCTTCAGCAGGGCCTCCACCCCAGGAAGGCGCCCACGAAACGCGCAATAGAGCTCTGCAGGATCCATGGAGCCACCAGTTGATAGGATATGACGCTCCAGGGCAGCGGCCCGCTCAGGATCAAAGGCACCCCCCGCCTCTTCAAAGGCGGCAAAGGCATCGGCATCCATCACCTCTGACCACATGTAGCTGTAATATCCCGAAGAATAGCCATCCCCAGAGAAGACATGGGCAAACTGCGGCGTGGCATGGCGCATCTTGATGGCCGAGGGCATGCCGATCTCGTCCAAAACCTGCGCCTGCTTAGCCATGACGTCCCCAGGCGCCGCCCCCTCATGAAAGGCCAGATCAACCAGCGCCGAGGCGACATATTCTACGGTCTGAAATCCCATATCAAAGGTCGAGGCCCCAAGAACCTTTTCCAACAACTCCGGCGGCATGGGCGCGCCAGTTTCGGCATGGGTGGCAAATTCGCTCAGAACCTCCGGCACTTCCAACCAATGTTCGTATAGCTGGCTGGGCAGTTCCACAAAATCACGCGCCACTGAGGTGCCAGAGATGCTCTCGTAGCTCACATTTGACAACATCTGATGCAGCGCATGACCAAACTCATGGAACAGGGTGCGGGCGTCATCCCAGGACAACAGCGCCGGCGCGCCCTTGGCGAAGTTACAGACATTGATCACGATGGGGCTGGTTGGCTTCGGGAAATTGGCCTGCGCCCGCATTGCCGAACACCAAGCACCGGAGCGTTTGGAGCCACGGGCGAAATAGTCGCCAATAAACACAGCCAGATGTTTGCCTTCCCGCGTGACCTCCCAGGCGCGACAATCCTCATGATAAAGTGGCACTTCCAGGGGGGTAAATTCCAAGCCGAACAGACGGTTGGCGCAGGCAAAGCTGGCCTCGATCATGCGATCCAACTGCAAATAGGGCTTCAGCTCTGCTTCATCGAGATCATGCTCTACCTTGCGGCGCTTCTCTGCGTAGTAGCGCCAATCCCAGGCTTCCAGATCGCCGTTGATGCCGTCCTCATGCATCATCTGCGCCAGGGTTTCGGCATCCGCATTGGCCCGTGCCACGGCAGGCTGCCAAACATCCATCAGCAGGCCCCGCACCGCCGCCGGGGTCTTGGCCATTTCGGTTTCAAGCTTGTAGTCGGCAAAGCTGTCATAGCCCAAGAGCGCCGCCCGTTCGGCCCGCAGGGAAAGGACCTCGGCAGCGATCGCGCGATTATCCGTCTCCCCTCCGTTGGCACCGCGCGCTGTAAAGGCTGCAAAGGCCTTTTGGCGCAGATCCCGGCGGGGAGAGAATTGTAGAAATGGCGTTATGATCGAGCGTGACAGGGTCACAACGGGGCCAGCAGCGCCTTTCTCCTGCCCGGCAGCTCGTGCGGCATCAACCACAAAATCCGGCAAGCCCTCAAGGTCTTCCTCGCTCAGCTCCATGTACCAGTCGCGTTCATCCGCCAAAAGGTTCTGAGTGAACTCTGTGCCTAGGGTGGCGAGGCGTCCCTTGATCTCCTGCATGCGGGTGTCAGCCTCACCTTCCAGCGCCGCGCCGCCGCGCAAAAAGCCACGATGGGTGAGCATCAAGACCCGCTGTTGCTCAGCAGAGAGATCCAGGCTGTCGCGTTGATCCCAAACCTGTTTGATCCGGGCATAAAGCGCCTTATTCGCCGTAATGGTGGAGAAATGCGCTGCCAGTTTTGGAGAGAACTGCCGCTGCAGCGCCTCTCGCTCTGGATTGCTGTCTGCACCTGCAACAGCGAAAAACACCGACAAGACCTGTTCCAGGGCTGGGACTGGCGTCTCCAATGCCTCGATCACGTTGGCAAATGTTGCTGGGGCAGGATTTTCTGCAATTTCGCTGATCCGTGCCTGATGCTGCGCCAAAGCCTGATCCAGCGCAGGCGCAAAATCGCTGTCTTTGATCTGGTCAAAGGGGGCAATTTCAAAAGCGGTGTCCCAATGGGCCAAGAGGGGATTTGTCATGGAAGCGTTCTCCTTTGAGGAAAGGGTAGCGATGATGCGCAGCAGGGGCAATCAAGCAGCGGCTCGGGCAACATTTCAGGGCAAGAAACAGCGTAGAACTGCAGCAAAGGGAGGGCTCCCCCAGCACCGGCTGCATCCAAGATGCCGCCTCACTGTTGGGCCCAGCCGCGTGCTGAGTGCGCGCGGCGCCAGCACCCAGGCGCACCGTTGTGGTGTACCCAGGCGTTGGGAAAGATGCATGCACGAAACCGGGATCAGCCTGCGCCACAGACTGGGCAATCCGCACGTTGGGTGAGCCGGATCTTGCGGCTTTCACCATAAAGCGCGTCATAGATTAGCATCTCCCCCTGCAGGGTGGCGCCGGCGCCGGTCAGCGCCTTAATCGCCTCAACCGCCATCATTGCACCAACAACTCCCGGCAGCGGGCCAACAACCCCGGCCTCGGAACAGGAGGGCGCAAGCCCCGCCGCTGGAGCCTCAGGGAAGATACATTGATAGCAGGGGCCGCCGGATTTGGGGTGAAACAGGCTCAGTTGTCCTTCCCACTGCGACAAGGCACCAGAGATCAGTGGCTTGCCGAGTTTCACCGCAGTAGCATTGACCAGATAGCGGGTCTCGAAATTATCGGTTCCATCCAGGATCAGATCAAAATCTGCGAACAAGTCTTCGGCGATCTCCGCAGTGAGGCGGCGGTGGAAGGGGCGCACCTCAACATAGGGGTTTTGCGCCCGCATAGCGGCCTCGGCGGAGAACACCTTGGGCATGCCGATATCCTGATCCCGGTGGATGACCTGGCGCTGCAGGTTGGCGTTTTCAACCACGTCGTCGTCAATCACACCGATGGTGCCGACTCCGGCAGCAGCCAGATACTGCAGGGCGGGTGCTCCCAGCCCCCCGGCGCCGATCACCAGCACCTTAGCCTGTTTCAACTTCTTCTGGCCCGGCCCGCCCAGCTCTCGCAATACGATATGACGCGCATAGCGGTTTAACTCAGTGTCTGAAAACAGGGAGGGAGTCTGTGACATAGGACGAGGACTGCCTTTCAATTGCGCGCGCAGCTTAAGCTGGGAGATAATCCAGCCGTAGCCCGCAGCCAAGACACCAAGACCGCCAAGCAGCAACCAGGGGCCGGGTGAGCCTCCGGTGGCCTCGCGCAGAGCATGGCCCTCAGGCAGAATCAATTGCAAAATCAAGACTGCCAGAAACAGCAGCCCCAACAGAACCAAACGCAGAGGCCGCGGTAAATGGATGAAGCGACCACCCCACCAGATCAGCGCTGCGAGAACCAGTATCCTAAACATCAGCCAACCCCAGTGGAGCCAAAACCGCCACTGCCACGCTCGGTCTCCGACAGCGCCCGAACCAGGGTGAATTGCGCCTGCAGCACCGGAGCGACCACCATCTGCGCAATCCGATCGCCATGTTTTATGGTAAAATCAGCTTCTCCGGCATTCATTACAATCACGCCGAGCGGGCCGCGATAATCGCTGTCGATGGTGCCGGGACTGTTGGGCAGGGTAATCCCGTGTTTCAATGCAAGCCCTGAACGCGGACGGATCTGCACCTCATAGCCCTGGGGAATGTCCAGTCGCAGCCCCGTCGGCACCAGGGCACGCGCACCGGGCACCAGTGTCAGACTGCTCCGATCCGGCAGATTGGCGCGAAGGTCTGCTCCGGCAGCTCCGGCAGTTTCATAGGCTGGCAGGGGCAGGCTTGGATCCGCGCCTGCGTCATGGATCATCTTGATCTCAACCATTCGTGCCTCATTCATTGGTCTGGAAGTTTTGGGGACGTCATACATGGGCCTTCTGGGCATTGGCAGGGCTGGTAGAACGCCCCCCTCAGTCTCAGTGCGCCCCCTTCAAAGCTGTTGCAATGCGCGCCGCAAGCCGGGTCGCAACCTCTGCTTTGCCCATTCGTGGCCATTCTTCTGCGCCTTGATCCGAAATCAAGATCACGGCATTCTCCTGCCCGCCCATAATGCCAGTCGCTGGCGAAACATCGTTTGCCACAATCCAGTCACAGCCCTTGCGCAGACGTTTAGCCGTGGCGTTTTCAACCACGTCATTGGTCTCAGCCGCAAATCCAACCACCAGGGGGGGGCGGCCCTCAGTCATCCGGGACACCGTTTTCAGGATATCCGGGTTTTCGGCAAACTCCAGAACGGGCAGCCCGTCTTTTGATTTCTTCAACTTACGATCAGAGGCACTGGCAACACGCCAGTCAGCAACCGCCGCGGCGAACACACCAGCGTCAACTGGCAGCGCGGCCTGCACCGCCGCCTCCATCTCTAGCGCGCTTTGCACCGCAATGACCTCTACCCCTTTGGGGGAAGGAACCTCTGCCGGGCCCGTGACAAAAACCACTTCCGCCCCCTCATCGCGCAGAGCACAGGCCAGTGCTGTCCCCTGCGCCCCGGAAGAGCGGTTGGCGATATAGCGTACCGGGTCTATGGGTTCATGTGTCGGACCAGAGGTCACCAGAATACGCCGCCCAGCCAGGCGGCCGACTTTGGTCTGTGGGTTCAACTCAGCCGTGATCGCAGCCAGGATCTCTGCCGGTTCGGCCAAACGTCCTGGACCAAATTCACCACAGGCCATACCGCCTTCATTGGGGCCAACAAAACCCACGCCATCCCCGCGCAGAGTTTTGATATTGCGCTGGGTCGCTGCGTGCTCCCACATGCGCACATTCATCGCCGGTGCCAGCAATACCTTTGTGTCCGTAGCCAAAAGCAGGGTTGAGGCCAGATCATTGGCCAGCCCCTGGGCCATCTTGGCCATCAAATCGGCCGTCGCGGGTGCCACCACCACCAGATCCGCGCTGCGCGACAGCTGGATATGACCCATTTCCGCCTCAGATGTCAGATCAAACAGATCCCGATGCACCGCTACGCCTGCTAGGGCAGAAACAGACAGGGGCGTCACGAACTCCTCTCCTGCACGGGTCAGGACCGGCGTGACCGAGGCACCTTGATCCTGCAAGCGCCGGATTAGTTCCAGCGACTTATAGGCGGCGATGCCGCCCCCAATGATCAGAAGAATTTTCTTTCCTGCCAGCATCTCGCCTGCCCTTTGTTTGCCACGGGCTCAGCCACAAGCCCCCGGCAACACTAGCCCTTGATCCGCAAAGAGTGAAACGGTTTTGCCCGTCCCAGCGACAGCCTTGGAGGAGCGACAAACCTTTAGTCGGATTTGGCAAAGGCCAGGCAGGGATCAGGGCGCTGCATCGCCGGGGTCGACAGTACAACGTCAAAGAATCCCTGGGTCACTTCCCCTTCCACCTGCCCAAGTGCCCGGACCTCGAGCTCTGGCATGGCGCGTTGCAAATAGACGGCAAGCCCCCGGTCCAGCCGGGCATGTCCATTACCGGTGATCACGACAACCGGCCCACCCTGCTGCAAAATGGCCCGCTCAACCGCAGCGGCCAGACTGGCGTCCCGCAGACGCTGCACATCTACCAGCATAGGCAGGACATGATCTGGCAAAGCGTTGCAATGGTTGACCATCTGCTCAGCTTCGCGCGCCCCCTGTTCCGCCTTCGGCAAGGGCCGGTCGAGCCCGAACCGCTGCGCATCAGAGCCAAAATAGCTGGCCACACCAGATTTCAGCGCCGCCTGCGAAGCCGAGCGTGGCACCCAGGCCCCAAAATGCGGCAGGACCTGTGCCGCCTTGAACACGGGTGCATAAAGCGAAAAATCCGGCCAACCAGAGGCTTCCCACTGCAATCTGCGGGCGGTTTCATCGGCATCTTGCAGGATCTGCGGGGTCAGCAGCTCGGCTTGTTCCTTGGTGATCATCTCCCAGACCAAGGCGGTTGGCTGTAGCATAGTCACCAGTTCGGCCTGCGCCTTGTGATGCCGCCTATTGTCGTGCACCTCTCCCAGAATGATCACATCCGCCCCCACAAGGGCTGCTGCAGCCTCGGCCACTGTCTGCGCCCGTTGCAGCGCATGGAAGGTATTGGCCCATGACAGTTGCGCTGACAAGAATGCAAGAACCGTAGCCACAGCAAGCGTCGCAACCGATCTTTTCAATCCAATCGCAGCGCGGCACATGTACTTGACTAAAAGACTATTCTTTTTCATGAAAGCAGTTTGTGCACTTCTCGTGAACGGGTATCAAGCGTTTTCCGCATTTTCTGAAAAGCACCGGCCTCCAGCTGGCGTACCCGTTCTTTTGACAGGCTCAACTCGCGCCCCAGAGCTTCGAGCGTGCGCGGTGGACTGCTCAGTTTCCGCGCCACGACAATCCTTTGCTCACGCCCACTTAGGCCCTGCATCGCTTCAACCAGCCACTTACGCAGTTTACGGTGATCATGGCTGCGCTCCACCAATTCAGCCGCTTGGGCGCTGTCATCTTCCAGGATCTCGATCCATTCCCGCCCCTTTGCCTCGTTTGATCGCACCGCATTCAGTGAGAAATCCGCCCCAGACAGTCGGCCATCCATCATTTCAACGTCCCGGATCGGCACCCCAATCTCTGAGGCGATTTTTTGATGCAACTGGTGTTGGTCTAGTCGCTGCCCCTGGGCGCTTGCCTGCCGTTCCAACTGGGCCTGCACCCGGCGCATGTTAAAAAACAAAGATTTTTGTGAGGAGGTAGAACCCGTGCGCACCATGGACCAGTTGCGCATCACATAGTCCTGCACCGAAGCCTTGATCCACCAAATCGCATAGGTCGAGAACCGTACCCCCCGGTCAGGATCAAATTTATCCGCCGCCTTCATCAATCCCAGCCCTGCCTCCTGAATGAGATCATTCATCGGCGCGCCGTACCGTTTGAACTTCACCGCCATTGAAATCGCCAGCCGCATGTAGGCATTGGTGAGCCGGTGCAGTGCCTCGACATCGCGGTGATCACGCCAGGCATAGGCCAGCATCTTCTCGGTTTCCGCATCCAGCATCTCTGCCTTCATCGCCCTTTTGGGCAATGGGTTCTCTGTGCTTTGGTCCAGCGTCATTGGTCCCCCCGAAATCAGATCATTTTGAAAACGAGACACTCCGGCAGCGCGATAGTGTTGAATTTAAACCGGCCCGGATGTCCAAAACCCCGCAGCGCAATGCCACGGCACAGTTTCGAGAATTTTCCCATCTGATCTGGGATCAGAACCTGGGCCACCGCGCAGATCGGTGGGCCAGCCATGCGGACAAAAGCTGCTTCACCCTTGTTTTGGGCCAGTGCAGCAGGTACGCACAAAAGCGAAACCGTTCACTTTCAAAGGTAAAGAACTTGTCGGCATCTGTCACATTCATTCTGGGCGGCGCCGCTTCCGGAAAGTCAAAATTCGCAGAAGATCTGTGTTTTAGGTCCAGAAAAACAAAGTCTTACCTCGCCACATCACAAGTATTTGATAGCGAAATGAAAGAGAAGGTCGCTGCCCATTTGCGGCAACGTGGGCCGGACTGGACAACCTATGAGGAGCCCTTGAAGGCTGCCGCGCTGCTGCCTCAGCTGCCCCGTGAACAGATCTGCCTGCTGGACTGCGCCACCATGTGGCTGACCAATCACTTGCTGGCCGAACACGATCTGGCGGAGGCGCAGGCTGAGCTAATCGAGGCCATCGGCGCCTGCCCGGCAGAGCTGGTGATTGTTTCCAATGAAGTTGGTCTTGGCATTGTGCCGGAAAACGCCCTGGCGCGGCGCTTCCGCGAAGCTCAGGGGCGGCTCAACATTGCACTGGCCGCCAGAGCCGATACTGTGGTGCAGATCACCGCGGGTCTGCCGCTGGTATTGAAAGGTCAGTTATGAATACCCGCCTGTTTCTTGTCCGCCATGGCCCCACCCATGCCAAAACCATGGTTGGCTGGTCCGACCTCCCTGCTGACCTTTCGGACACTGCGGCACTCGCGCGGCTAGAGGCTGCTTTGCCGACTGAAGCTCTCGTGGTTTCCTCCGATCTGATCCGCGCGGTGGAAACTGCCACGGCGGTCCAAGGCAGCCGCCAGCGCCTGCCCCATATGCCTGCCCTGCGCGAGATCCATTTTGGCGACTGGGAATTGCGCAGCTGGAAAGAGATCGACGCCGAAGACCCCACCCGCATTCGCGCCTATTGGGAGACCCCCGGCGATACCACGCCACCGGGCGGCGAAAGCTGGAACCAGGTCTGCGCCCGCGTCAACGATGCCATTGACAGCCTTCTCGACGCGCATGCCGGGCGCGATTTGGTGATCGTTGGCCATTTTGGCCAGATCCTGACGCAGATTCAACGGGCCGAGGGACTGAGCGCGGAGGCAGCCTTCTCGCACCGTATTGACAACCTGTCGCTTACTGAGCTTTTCTACGGACCAGAGGGCTGGCGCAGCGGAACGCTCAATCAGCTGATCTAAACCCAAAATCATCAACATATGTGATGTTTTATCGCACAAATATACGATTTGAGAATGGGTTTTGTGCTGCTAATCTCCTGCCATGGCTTATGAACTCTATATTGGTGATCGCATGTATTCCAGTTGGTCGTTACGCGGCTGGCTCATGCTCGAAAAATTTGCAATCCCGCATAACACCCATCTGGTGGGTCTCTATTCTGGGACCATGGCGCAGGACATGGCCCATCTGGCGCCAGCGCGTCTGGTGCCAACGCTAAAGACAGATCAAGGGGTCGTGATCGGCGAAAGCCTCGCTATGGGCGAAACCCTGGCAGAGCATTTCCCCACTGCCGGACTATGGCCAAAGGCCCCAGACCAACGCGCAACCGCACGCTGGCTGGTCGCTGAAATGGTCGGCGGTTTTGCGGCGCTGCGCGGCGACTGCCCAATGCAGCTTTCCCATGTCTGGCAGGGCTTTACCCCCTCAAAGGCGGTGCTGGCCGATCTTGCCCGGATCGAGACATTGTTTACCCATGCCCGTCGTATTTCTGGCAGCAGCGACGGCTATCTCTTTGGCGAATACTCTCTGGCAGAAGTCTTTTACACCCCCGTCGCTGCGCGGATCATTGGCTATGACCTGCCAGTTTCTGCGGCAACCCGCGCCTATTGCTTGCTGCTATTGTCAGATCCAGCCGTTCTGAAGTGGCAAGTGCAGGCGCGTGAGGTCACCTATGATCCTGAGCCCTACCCCCAAGATCTAGAGCGTGCTCCCTGGCCTGTTGACTGAGGCAACGTCCCATCCCCGCAGGCTTTCTGTCGCAAGCCACTGCAAAGAGGCTAAAAGCGTAAGGTCTGCGGGAAATTAGCGCAAAAAATGTGGCGGCCAGCGGAGCCGCTACTGACTCCAATACCACGGTGCCTATGGTTTTCCCTCGTAGGTTCAAGGGAATGAGGAGCCATGATTAGCCGGGCAAACACAGTGGCCTTCCATGGCATAGAGGCACGCCAGGTCGAGGTTCAGTGCTCTCTGGTTGCGGGTTTACCCGCCTTTGCCATCGTTGGCCTACCAGACAAGGCGGTCTCGGAAGCGCGCGAGCGGGTAAGGGCTGCTTTTGCCTCCATGTCCATTGCGCTGCCTGCCAAACGGATCACCGTTAATCTCTCGCCTGCGGATCTCCCCAAGGAGGGTAGTCATTTTGATTTGCCGATTGCGCTGGCCTTGCTCGCGGCGATTGGGCTCATTCCACCTGATGCGGTTGCGCAGACCGTCGCCCTGGGAGAGCTATCGCTAGATGGGATACTGATGCCTGTCACCGGTGCGCTGCCCGCTGCAATGGGGGCCGCAGCCACAGACAGGCACCTATTGTGCCCGAAAGCCTCCGCCGCTGAGGCTGCCTGGGCAGGGGATGCGCTGGTCATTGGCGCGGCCAGCCTGACCGAGGTGGTGCGCCATTTCACCGGTGAAATGCCCCTTTCCCCCGCCCGCCCCGGCGAAATGTGCAGCCCTCCCGTTCAACGGAATCTGCGCGACATCAAGGGTCAGGAACAGGCCAAGCGCGCCCTGGAGATCGCCGCAGCCGGACGCCATCACCTGCTGCTTGTTGGCCCACCCGGCTCCGGAAAATCCATGCTGGCGGCCCGCCTGCCCTCGATCCTGCCACCGCTGACCCCGGCAGAGGCGCTGGAGACCGCAATGATCCACTCCCTTTGTGGCCTCATTGAGGAAGGCGGCATCAATCGCAGCCGCCCCTTTCGCGAACCTCATCACACTGCCTCGATGGCGGCCATTGTGGGCGGCGGCAGGCGGGCGCAGCCCGGCGAGATCAGCCTGGCCCACAATGGGGTGTTGTTCCTAGACGAGCTACCCGAATTCAATCGCGCCGTGCTGGAAACCCTGCGCCAACCGCTAGAGGCCGGTGAGGTGATGATTGCACGCGCCAATGCCCATATTCGCTACCCCAGCCGGTTTATGCTGGTGGCGGCGGCCAACCCCTGCAAATGCGGCTACCTTGCCGACGCTGCCCGCGCCTGTGCCCGCGCTCCGGGTTGTGGTGAAGACTATCTAGGGCGCATTTCCGGCCCCATGCTGGATCGTTTTGATCTCCGTATCGAAGTGCCGCCCGTAGCCTATAAGGATCTAGACCTGCCTGCCGCCAGTGAAGGCTCTGAGGAAGTAGCGCAGCGGGTCGCGATCGCCCGCGAGATCCAGACCACACGCTATGGCGATCTCCCGCAGGTTTGGCAAAATGCAGATGCCGAAGGCGCGGTGCTGGAAAAAGCAACAGCGCTAAAACCTGAGAGCCGAGAGTTTTTGCAGCGCGCAGCGGAGCAGTTTGGCCTTTCGGCCCGTGGCTATCACCGGGTGATGCGGGTGGCGCGTACTATCGCGGACCTCGACCGGTCAGAATATGTGCACAAACCCCATGTCGCCGAAGCGGTCAGCTACCGGGTCCCTGCACTTGTTCCGGCCTGATCCCCGATCCAGGCAGCCAAGGTCTTCAGGGTCGACCGCGCCTCGGGTAGGGAATTGTGGAACAGGGGCCAAACGTGAGGCAAATCAACTTCTTCTACATAGGTGACATCAACGCCCTGCGCTTGCATCCGGTCCACGATGCGGCGGCTGTCATCCAATAGAATTTCCGTATCACCCGCCGTGATCCACACTGGCGGCCCGCCTGTGAAGTCGGCAAACAAGGGACTGACCGACGGGTTCATCGGGTCCGCCCCGTTCAGATACATCTGAACCATGTCTTGCGCCCGTTCGGCAGGCAGAACGACTTCCGCTTCAGCGTTGTCACGAACACTCACGCCGGAAAAGGTCAGGTCTGTGAGAGGCGAAAACGCAAAAACAGCCTCTGGGGTTGGCTCACCCCTGGCCAGCAAATGGGCAAGCAGCGCAAGCGCAAGTCCGCCACCGGCGCTGTCACCACCGATGATCAACCGTCCCCCCTGTTCCCGACAGGCACGATAGGCGGCGATCGCGTGATTAAACGCGGCGGGAAACGGATGTTCCGGTGCCAATGGGTAGCATGGCAAAACTGCCCCTGCGCCGGCACGCTTGGCAAGGGACGCAACCATGGCGGCATGTGTCGCGGGCGATCCAAAAACATATCCGCCCCCGTGAAAATACAAGATCGTCACCTGTGGCTCAGGCCCTTTTCGCGGTGATATCCGAACAGCCTCACTTCCCGCCAACTCGCCACGTTTCAGGCGCATCGACAACGGTCCGTGAAACAGCAGACGTGCCTTGGTTTCCAGGCTCCGGCGCAGGGCCTCTGGTCCGGCTGCATTCTTCAATAGCCGTTTTTCAGTCAGGCGCAGATAGGTGTTGAGGAATGGGCGCAGAACGCTCATTCGACCTTTTTCTCGATAGCCGCCCAAATCTTCTCGGCGATATTCACCCCGTCAAAACGCTCCAGCTCTTGAATACCGGTGGGAGACGTCACGTTGATCTCAGTCAGGTAATCGCCAATCACGTCGATGCCGACAAAGATCTGGCCCTTTTCTTTCAACAGCGGCCCGATGGCGGCGCAGATCTCCAAATCCCGCTCCGTCAGGCCAACCTTTTCAGGGCGCCCGCCAACATGCATGTTAGAACGTGTTTCGCCCGCTGCTGGTACGCGGTTGATGGCCCCGACAGGTTCGCCGTCCACCAAGATCACCCGTTTGTCACCATTGCTCACATCTGGCAGGAACTTCTGCACAATCAGTGGCTCGCGGCTGAAACCGGTGAACAGCTCATGCAGGGAGGTGAGGTTGCGGTCATTGGCGTCTAGGCGGAACACCCCGGCGCCACCATTGCCATAAAGCGGTTTGAGGATGATATCACCGTGGCGCGCCTTAAACGCTTTGATGGTGTCCAGATCGCGCGCAATAGCCGTGGGTGGGGTCAGGTCGGGGAAGTCCAGAACCAGCAATTTTTCCGGATAGTTACGCACCCAGAACGGATCGTTCACCACCAGGCAGTCGTCTTTCAGCCGGTCCAGCAGATGGGTCAAAGTGATGTAATGCATATCAAAGGGCGGATCCTGACGCAGCCAGATCACGTCAAAATCGGCCAGATCGACCTCGCGCATCTCGCCTAGGATGGCAGGGGTTCCTGCCACCCGCTGCACAGTCATGTCCTGGCCGCGTGCAGTGATTTTACCTTCCTGATAGGCCAGCTGATCGGGCAGGTAGAAAAACAGCTCATGGCCGCGCGCCTGGGCCTCTTCCGCCAGGCGAAAGCTGCTGTCGGCGTTGATGTCCACACCCATAATCGGGTCCATCTGGAAGGCAATTTTCATGGCAGGTTCCCTTTTGCTTTGGCAATAGATGGCGCAGGCCGCAGTCAGGTTCAATACGCCTTGATCAAATTGCCCCGTTCAATTTGCCAGACACAGGATCACCCCTGGCCATAGGCGTTCTCGATGATCTCGACCTCGCCTGTGCCAAAAACCAGCACCACATCTATACGCGCCTCGCTCAACGCCCCTTCGGGTTGCTGTTCAAGGAACAGAGAAGCAGAGGCCCAAACGCGGCCCATTTGACGCGGGTTGATCCGCGCAATTGCCGCCTCATAGCTAGGCCCGGTCTTGACCTCCGCAAAGACCAGCATCGCGCCATTGCGCAGGATCAGATCAATCTCTCCGGCTGCCCCGCGCCAGCGCTGCTCCACCAGCTCATAACCCAGCTCCGCATAGGCCCGCGCCGCCTGTTCCTCAGCCGCGGCACCCGCAAGATGCGCGCGCAACCCGGTTGAGGCAGGTGGCTTGGCCATCTTAGCTCTCTTTCGCCAGCTTCAGCGCCATCTGATAGACTTTGCGCCGCGGCATCTCATGGGCCTCAGATACGATTGAGGCAGCATCCTTGACCGAGTTGTCAATCAGCGCTGCCCGCAGATCGCTCTCGATGTCTCCATCGCTTGCTGCCACTTCCGAGGCGCGATCTACCAAGACGACAATCTCGCCTTTCACCGGGTTCTCTTCCAGACTGCTGGCAAGCTCCGCCAGAGGCAGGCGGCGGACCTCTTCAAATTTTTTTGTCAACTCGCGACACAGGGCCGCCGGGCGATTGCCCAGGACGGCCGCCATATCGGCCACTGAGGCAGCAATCCGTTTGGGGGATTCGTAAAAGGCCAGGGTGCCGGGAATCGCCGCGACCTCCTCTAGCCGTTTACGCCGCGCACCGCTGGCATTGGGCAAAAAGCCGGCAAAAAAGAATGCATCCGTAGGCAATCCAGCCAGCGCCAGCGCGGTGGTCACCGCCGTAGCACCAGGCGCCGAGGTCACCAGATGCCCAGCCTCGGAAGCCGCTTTGGACAGGCCATAGCCGGGGTCAGCGATTAGGGGCATGCCTGCCTCGGACGCATAGGCGACAGATTTTCCGGCCTCCAAAGCCGAGAGCAATTTTCCGCGTGCACCCACTCCGCTATGGTCATGATAGGCAATCACCTGCCGCTCGCCCAACGGAACCCCATGAATTTCCATCAGGCGACGCAGCGAGCGTGTGTCTTCGGCGGCAATCAGATCTGCCGAGGCCAGCACATCCAGCGCCCGCAGCGTGATGTCGCGCGCCGTGCCCAGAGGTGTTGCCACAAAATACAGTCCCGGCAACAAATTGACGATCTGATGATTCACGCTGGACCCGCCTTTTTGGTCGTTTATTATCCCCTCAGAACCAACACGGCGCACAAGCGCCGGACAAGGGGAGTTACAAGTCCATTATGTTTGCTGTTTTCAAGCGGGCCCGCAAGGCAACTTTGTCTGTCGTCGCCGCGATTTCCACATTTGCACTGGCCGCCTGTGATCCAATTGCGATTGGTGGTGGGCCCACAATCAATACATCAAAACCGGTTCCCGTGGCTCTGCTGGTACCGCGCGGATCAGCCCAATCCGGCGATAGCGTGCTGGCGCAAAGCTTGGAAAACGCCGCCCGTCTGGCCATTGCAGATTTGCAAGGTGTGCAGATTGATCTGCGCATCTATGACACCGCCGGGGATCCCACCCGCGCCGCCGCCGCTGCAACTGAAGCGGTCAATGCAGGCGCACGGATCATTTTGGGGCCGGTCTACGCCGAAGCAGCCAATGCCGCTGGCATTGCAGCCGCCCAAAAGGGCGTCAATGTCCTGGCCTTTTCCAACACCACCTCGATTGCAGGCGGCAACGTCTTCATTCTGGGGCCAACCTACGACAACACCGCCCGCCGCTTGACCGCCTATGCCAAGTCACAGGGCAAGAACAACATCCTGATTGCAGGTGGCAACAATTCGTCTGGCCTGGCCGGACAGGCCGCGATCCGCAACGCGGCAGCCCAATCCGGGGTGAACATTACCGGCAGCATTGGCTATGAGCTGTCGCAAAAAGGTGTGATCAATGCCATCCCGCAAATTCGATCCGCCACAAGCGGCGGCGCAGATGCGCTCTTTCTGACGGCCACCACTGCCGGCGCGCTGCCCCTGCTGACCCAATTGCTGCCCGAAGCTGGCGTCAAACCGGAAGACGTGCAGTATATCGGCCTCACCCGCTGGGACGTCCCCGCCCAGACCCTGGCATTGCCCGGCGTTCAGGGCAGCTGGTTCGCCATGCCGGACCCCAGCAAGGCCCGTGGGTTCCGCGATCGCTATGAAGCCACCTACGGCAACGCGCCCCATTCCATTGGTGGGTTGGCCTATGATGGAATTGCCGCGATTGGTGCCTTGGTCGGCGCTGGTAAATCGGATGCTCTGACAGCAGCCGCGCTGACCCAGGGTGCGGGCTTCCAGGGCACCGGGGGCATCTTCCGCCTGCGGCCCGATGGTACCAATGACCGCGGTCTCGCCATCGCAACCATTCAAGAACAGAAGGTAGTCATCATTGACGCAGCCCCCAGCAGCTTTGGCGGCGCAGGATTCTGATCCTGCCCGCACAGCCACGCTTGATCAGCCCGGAACTCTCCCTGCCTCCGGACTGATCTGCGAGGCGCTCACGATTTTTAACCTGACTGAAATTCAGGCCCAGATTGCGGCCCTGGCCAAAGACGCGGAACCTGAGGCCCTGCGCAGTGAAACCGTCGCGCTACTGCGCGCGGCCAATAAGCAGGGGCGCGCCACAATTGCAGAGGCCTTTGCACAGGCGCCCTTCGCGGCCCGCGCCCTGACGAAATCCTACAGCTATCTGACCGACGGGCTGGTTCTGACCGCCTTTCATGTCGCCACCACCTATCTGCACCCAGTGGGCACGCCTACCTCAGGAGAGCGGATCGCCCTGATCGCCGTGGGCGGCTACGGGCGCGGTGAAATGGCGCCTGCTTCGGATGTCGATCTAATGTTCCTCACCCCCTATAAAATCACGGCCTGGGCCGAGAGCGTCATTGAGTCGATGCTCTATATCCTCTGGGATCTGCGGCTCAAAGTTGGGCACTCCAGCCGTACCATCAAGGATTGCATCCGCCTCGGCGCGGAGGATTACACCATCCGCACGGCCATGTTGGAACAGCGTTTTCTAACTGGCGATCAAAAGCTCGCCGAGGAGATGGAAGACCGGCTGCGCGCCGAGCTGTTCTCTCGCGATGCCCAGGATTTCATCGAGGCCAAACTGGCAGAACGCGACGAGCGCCATCTGAAACAGGGCCAGCGCTATATGGTTGAGCCCAATGTCAAAGAGGGCAAAGGCGGGTTGCGCGATCTGCAATCGCTCTACTGGATAGCAAAATATGTCTATCAGGTGCAGGATGTCGCCGATCTGGTCCCCCTCGGCCTGTTCTCTCCAGAGGAACTCGACACCTTTTCCACCGCCGCCAATTTCCTCTGGGCGGTGCGTTCGCATCTGCATCTCGCCACCGGGCGCCCGACAGAGCAGTTGAGCTTTGACCTGCAGGTCGAAGTGGCCAGTCGCATGGGCTACAAGGATCGCGCTGGTCGGCGCGGCGTCGAAATTTTCATGCAGGAATACTTCCGCCATGCCACAACCGTGGGCGATCTCACCCGCATTCTGCTGACCAAACTGGAGGCCAGCCAACAAAAAAGTGCGCCGCTGCTAGAGCGGATCTTCCGCCGTCGTCCCAGGGTAAAGTCAGATTACAAGGTCGTTCACAACCGGCTGGATTTGGCAGACCCAGAGGCTTTTCTTGCGAACAAACTGAACCTGTTGAAGATCTTCGAAGAAGCCCTGCGCACCGGCATGTTGATACACCCGGATGCCATGCGTCTGGTCACAGCCAATCTGGACCTGATCGACGATGAGATGCGGAGCGATAAGGAAGCCCGGCGGATTTTCCTCGATTTGCTGTTGAAACACGGCAACCCAGAACGCGCTCTGCGGCGGATGAATGAGCTCGGCGTGCTCGCCGCCTTTATCCCCGAGTTTGAACCCATCGTGGCGATGATGCAATTCAATATGTATCATTCCTACACCGTGGATGAGCACACCATTCAGGTGATCTCCAACCTCACCGCCATCGAAAAGGGCGAACTGGAAGACGAACTGCCGCTGTCCTCTGAAGTGATCCGCAAGGGCATCAACCGCAAGGTCTTGCTGGTGGCGATGCTGCTGCATGACATTGGCAAGGGCCGCGAATTGGATCACTCTATCCTAGGCGCACAGATTGCCCGCAAAGTAGCGCCACGTCTGGGGCTGAACAAATCCGATAGCGAAACCGTCGAATGGCTTGTGCGCAACCACCTGCTGATGTCGGACATGGCGCAAAAGCGCGACATTGCGGATCCGCGCACTGTTCGCGGCTTTGCTAAGGCCGTGCAATCGGTGAAACGGCTGGATCTGCTCTTGGTGTTAACGGTCTGCGATATTCGCGGCGTTGGCCCAGGTACCTGGAACAACTGGAAGGCCGCGCTACTGCGGGCGCTGTATAACCAGACCCGGGAAGCGCTGGACAACGGCATGGAGGCGCTCAACCGCGAGCACCGAGGTGCCGCCGGCAAAAAGGCTCTGCGTGCGGCCCTGCCCGCGTGGTCCAAGGCAGATCTAAAGCGCGAAACTGGACGCCATTATGATCCCTATTGGCAGGGGCTGCATGTCACCGCCCATGTGGATTTTGCTGAGATGTTGAAGGAACTAGAAGAAAAGAACGATCCCGGCGAAATCGTCATGCGGCTCTACCCGGATGATGACCGCGACGCGACCCGAGCCTGCTTTGTCATGGCCGACCACCCCGGCATATTTGCCCGTGTCTCTGGCGCGCTTGCGCTGGTGGGCGCCAATGTGGTCGATGCCCGCAGCTATACCACCAAAGACGGCTATGTGACCGATGCCTTCTGGATTCAGGATGCAGATGGCCACCCGTTTGAGGCCTCGAGGCTGCCGCGGCTGAACCAGATGATCCTCAAGACCCTAAATGGCGAGGTGATCACCGGCGAGGCACTGGAAACCCGCGACAAGTTCAAAAAACGCGAAAAGGCCTTCAAGGTCCCCACCCATATCACCTTCGATAATGAGGGCTCTGAGATCTACACCATCATCGAGGTCGATACCCGGGACCGAACAGGGTTGCTCTATGATCTGGCCCGCACCCTTGCTGGGGCCAATGTCTATATCGCCAATGCGGTGATCGCGACTTATGGCGAACAGGTGGTCGATACCTTCTACGTCAAGGATATGTTTGGCTTAAAATATCATACAAAATCAAAGCAGGACTTTCTGGAGCGCAAACTGCGTGAGGCGATCTCCAAAGGATCAAAACGGGCTAGATCATGAAGCCGGTGAGATTGCTGTCAGGCTTTATGACGGTTGGCTTTTGGACCTTGGCCAGCCGTATCTTGGGCTTTGCCCGCGATATAATGATCGCCAGTTTCCTAGGCACCGGCCCGGTGGCCGAGGCCTTTTTGGTGGCGTTCAGCCTGCCCAACATGTTCCGCCGTTTCTTTGCCGAGGGCGCCTTTAACACCGCCTTTGTTCCGCTGTTCTCCAAAAAGCTGCAAAAGGACGACGACCCCGTCGGTTTTGCCCGCGATGCCCTAACCGGCCTGGCAACGGTGCTGATCGTCTTTACGTTGCTGGCGCAGCTGGTTATGCCCTGGCTGGTTCTGGCTATGGCCAGCGGTTTTCGCGCCGATGCGCGTTTTGATCTGACCGTTGATTTTGGCCGCATCACCTTTGCCTATATCCTGTTCATTTCGCTGGCGGCGCTGCTCTCAGGTGTCCTCAATGCCTCGGGGCGCTTTGCTGCGGCCGCCGCCGCGCCGGTTTTGCTCAACATCATTCTGGTTGGCGCCTTGTTACTCGGAGAAAGCGGCCTTCTGGATGCCTATCTTCCCGCTGACACAGCAGACCTGCCCGGATTGGCGCAGGGCACATTGCTGGTCTGGGCCACACTCCTGGCCGGGGTGGCGCAGATGGCGCTGGTCTGGACCGCCGCCAGTCGGGCGGGCTATCGCCTTACGCCACGTCGCCCGCGGCTCACCCCGGATCTGAAACGGCTGGCAGTGATTGCGGCGCCTGCGATGCTGGCCGGGGGGGTGGTGCAGATCAACCTGCTGGTCGGGCGTCAGGTCGCCAGCTTCTTTGACGGGGCTATTGCCTGGCTCAGCTATGCTGACCGGCTCTATCAGCTGCCGCTTGGGGTGGTTGGCATTGCGGTTGGCATCGTCTTGTTGCCGGACCTATCCCGTCGCTTGGCCGCGGAGGATGCGGTTGGCGCGCAGCATGCTTTCAGCCGCGCAGGTGAGATTTCCCTTGCGCTGACCATTCCCTCTGCCATCGCCCTGGTGGCCATCCCCCTGCCGCTGGTTTCGGTGCTGTTCGAGCGCGGCGCCTTTTCCTTCACAGATAGCCAAGCCACCGCATTGGCGGTGGCCATCTACGGGCTGGGCCTGCCCGCCTTTGTGCTGCAAAAAGTCCTACAACCGCTGTATTTTGCCCGCGAAGACACCCGCACCCCCTTTCGCTTTGCGCTAAACGCCATGGTGGTCAACGCCGTCGTGGCGATAGCAGGCACCGCGCTCCTTGGCTTCATCGGGGCTGCCATAGGCACCACCATTGCCGGCTGGGCCATGGTCTGGCAGTTGGCGCGTGGCACCGGTGCGATGGGGCAAAGCGCGCGCTTTGACGCCCGGTTCAAACAGC
>CAJXIL010000063.1 GCA_913054455.1 uncultured Roseobacter sp. | reverse complement strand
ACTCTATCCAGCTGAGCTATCGGTCCACTGCGGCGGGGTTTAGTGCTAGGGGATGAACTGCGCAACCCCAAAAACAAATAAGTTCCAGTCTTTTTGGCTCCTGCCTGTTGGGGGCAGGAGGCTTGGCGTGCCATTCACAGGGTGCCATCGCCCTTTGGCAGATGAATTTCAAATCTGCTGCCCTCAGGACCGGTTTGGCCCAATTGTACCGAGCCACCGTGCCCTTTGGTCAGCTCGGCTGCAATCGCCAGACCCAGGCCGCTGCCTCCTTTGCGAACGCTGCCTTGAAAGGGCGTAAACAGGTTGTCCTGGGCGCGCTTGGGCAGCCCCGGTCCGGTGTCGGATACTGTGATCCACCAGGCGTCATCCTCTTCACGGGCAGAGATAGTGACGCTGCCTGGATTGCCGGTGGCGACAATGGCCTGGCGGGCATTACGCACCAGGTTCATCACCACGCGAAATAGCTGCTCGGAATCGCCGCGCAGCGTCATCCCCTTGGGCACGGCATTGATCAGGTCAACCGCAACCTCTCCTGGCGCCAAGAGTTCGCTTTCGACGATGTCCTCGACCAGCTCGCAAAAGGCCACATGAGAAAAGGTCGGCGCCGGCTCCTCGGCACGGCCAAAAGCCAGGGTACCTTCGCACAGGGACACTGCGCGCGTGATGGAATTCACCAGTTTGGGCGCCAGCCGTCGCACCAAGGGGTCTTCGCTCATCTCGATGCGGTCGGTAAACAGTTGGGCTGAGGTGAGGATATTGCGCAGGTCATGGCTGATCTTGGCCACCGCGCCACCCAGCTGCGCCAGCCGTTCGCGCTGCCGCAGGGCCTGGGTCAGTTCGGTCTGTAGCTTCTGCAGGGCCTCTTCGGCCTCGCGTAACTCAATGACGCCAGCATTGGGCTGGATAATGCCACGGGCATCCTCTGGCGCGGCGGCATAGCGTTGCATATAGCCAACAACGCCTTTGATGGGGCGCACCAGAAACACCCGTACGGCTGCAAATAGTAGCAAGGCGGTAAAGATCGAGATCACCGCCGACAGCAGCAGAACCCGCACGCCGTAGTCGATCATCGCCATGCGCAGCGGCGCGGTCTCGATGGTGATTTCAATCAGAAGCCCGGCATCGCGTACTGGGGCACCAATCACCCGGATAATCCTGTTCTCTGGGCTCACCAGTTGGCGAAAGGCATCGCCAATCAGCGTCACCGCACTGGCCATCCGCAAATCAAATGTCCCGGCGATGGGCTGCGGAATCGGCGAAGACAGCATCAGTTGGCGGATCTCATCGCGGCGCAGGACCACGTTATAGACCCCAGCATTTTGCAGCAGTTCGGCCTCTAGCTCCGTCTCGAGCATATCATCTGCCAGCAGCGCCAAAGAGGCGATCTGCGCCCGTTCCAGGCGTTCAGCCAAATAGTCGAGACGAAAACGAGATATCGACGGCACAAAGATCAAGATCTCTGCCAGCATGACAAAGACGACGGTCAGGATCAGAAACCTGCCTGAAAGCGAATTCAGCATTGAACCCTTTCCAGCTTAAGGGATCCAGCGTTGCACAAATTGCACCGCAGGTTTGACCATTTGGCTCTCAAAGAGCCGTGGCGAGAAATAGGCTCCGGCGACACGTTTGTTGATCTCCCCAATCGACGGGTAAGGTGCCACCATCGCAGCCACCTGACTCATCTTGAGCCTATTCGCCAAAGCCAGCGACCACAATGATATCAATTCTCCTGCCTGATGGCCGACAATTGTCGCCCCAACAGGCCGTCCCTTTACCACCATCACCTTGATGAAACCCTTGGTTTTCAGCTCAGCCAGGGCGCGGTCATTGTGATGAAAATCAAACCGGGCCAATTCCAATCTGTCACCATATTCGGCCCGTGCTTCTGCTTCGGAAAGCCCGACCTGTGCAAGCTCTGGATCCGTATAGGTCGCCCTTGGGATATGCAGTTCCTGCGCTTTGGAGGGTAGTCCGAACAGGGCCGAACGAATGATCACCCCGGCATGGTAGCCTGCAACATGGGTGAATTGCAGCCCACCGGCCACATCACCGATGGCATAGACCCGCTTGTTGCTGGTGCGGAGCGAGGCATCTACCTTGATCCCTGTGCGGCTGGGCAGGATTCCGCCGGCCTTGAGGTTCAGCCGGTCGACATTGCTTTTGCGCCCCACCGCCATCAGTAGGTGTGAGCCCGCAAAGCTGCGCCCATCCTTGGTCTTCACCTCAATGGCACCGGCCTCACCGGAGATTTCTGCGGCCAGTGCATCCTCGGCAATTTCCACGCCCTCGGCGCGCAGAGCATCCAGAACAATGGCAGCCGCCTCAGGGTCATCGCGGCCCAAGGCCTTTGCACCCTCGATCACCGTGACCTTGCTGCCCAGACGAATATGCGCCTGGGCCATCTCCATGCCGATAGGACCACCGCCAATGATCAGCAGATGATCCGGGCGTTCGCGCAGGTCAAACAGGGTCTCGTTGGTCTCAAAAGGAACGGTCGATAGCCCCGGCACTGGCGGCACTAAGGGCGAAGACCCGGTAGCAATCACCACCCGGCGGGCGCGAATCACATGATCGCCTGCCTTTACTTCTGTTGGAGAGATGAATTCACCAAATTCGCGGATGACCCTGACGCCAAAGCCTTCAAACCGCTCTTGGCTGTCCATGGGTGCGATGGTTTCAATAGTGTTGTGCACATGGGCCTTGGCGGCGGCGTAATCCACCTGCGGCACCTGATCGGCAACTCCAAAGGCGGCAGAGTGGGCCTGGGTCTGTGCCACCTTGGCACTGGCCAGCAGCGCCTTGGAGGGCACGCAGCCAAAATTGAGGCAGTCACCGCCCATCTTGTGGCCTTCCAGCAGCACCACTGAGGCGCCCATCTGGCTGGCTCCGGCCGCGACCGACAGCCCGCCAGAGCCGGCGCCAATCACCAAGAGGTCACATTTGATCGGGGTCTGAGTGGAGGCATTCATGGATCAGCTCGCTTTCTTGGGACGCAGGGATTTGACGATGATCGGCATGGCGGCCAGCACGCAAAGGCCAAGCAGCGGGCCGATCACATGGGGCTCCCACAGCAAGGAGAGATCCGGATCTTCGCCCCGATCAAAGACTTCACCAACGCCGACACCAATCCAGGTAAAGACAATGGCCCCCGGAATGATGCCAATGGCAGTGGTCCATAAGAAATTCCCAAAGCGCACACCAACCAGCGCGGGCAACAGGTTGGCGACAAAAAAGGGTACCGCGGGAACCAGACGCAGCAACAAGAGAACTTCGATCTCGTTTTGGCGCAGCGCGTTTTTCAGCATTTGCACCCGGCCCTCCGCGGCTTCCAGTTTGGAGGTGAGCATTTCCCCTAGGCCCAACCGGGCCGCCAGAAAGATGCCAGAGGCACCGATGGTCGCCGCCAGCACATTCAGCGTCGTGCCAGTTGCCAGTCCAAACAGGAAACCGCCCGTGACCGATGCCACCGCAGCACCGGGCAAGGAAAATACCACAATCAGAATGTAGATGCCGACAAAGAGCGCCACGAGACCTAGGAAATTCTGATCGCGAAAGGCCATCAGCACCCCACGGTTGTCGCGCAGGGTGTCAAAGCTGAGATGGTCTTTCAGCGTTGCGGCCCCGATCACAGCGATTACCACCACAACAATCAGGGGGAGGTGACGGGTAAGCCCGCGTTTTGGCGTCTCGGTCATCATTATCTTCTTTCTTGGCCACTCTGCCCGGCTTGGGGCTTGATCCATGGTGCTACGCTTAAACTAAGGGTGTCGCGAGAGTTCGCAGGGGCTGATCACGCGGCCTTGATCTGATAGGCGTCTTTTCGTGAGGATTCGCCCCCTTGCCTAGAGGTTTTGCAACATTCTGCTGTGGCGCTCTGGCATTTCCAGCGCTTTTTGACAGAAATGTTGCTCTCAGCTGCCAAAAGTCAGGGCTCAGCATTTGACTTGCCGGAGAATCCCTTCTAAAGACCGGGCTTCGAGATAGACCCCACGGGTGGCGATTCCGCTTGCCCGATGCAGAAATTGGAGACCGGAGCGATGAAACGCACCTATCAGCCTTCGAACCTGGTTCGTAAACGTCGCCACGGTTTTCGTGCGCGCATGGCCACCAAGGCAGGCCGCAAGATCCTTAACGCACGCCGCGCACGTGGCCGCAAGGAGCTGAGCGCATAAGCGCGACGCCCCAAGGATTGACAGATATGACACCGCCGAAGGCCCCTTTGGACAGCTCAGCTGCCGCCGGGAACCAGCCTTCGGCGGTTTCTGTTTGCGCAGATGCTCCCAAGCCCCGCGTAAAATTGGAGCCATTGGTGGTGCTATCCAAGCGCAGCGAGTTCCTCGCCGCTGCCCGCGCCCGCCGTCAGGGCACCAAAAGCATGATGGTGCAGGGACGTCAGCGCAAAGCGGGTGAGGCCGAGGGCTTTCGCGTTGGGTTTACCTGTTCAAAAAAGGTTGGCAATGCAGTTGCCCGCAACCGTGCCAAGCGTCGGCTTCGGGAAGCTGCGCGCCATGTGCTACCCGGTCTGGGCCGCGACGGCTGGGATTATGTGTTGATTGGCCGGGCCGAAGCGACAGCCACGCGTGGCTTTGAAGATCTCAAGCGCGATCTGGCCTATGCGATCAAAAAGATCCACGGATGATCTTCTTTCACCGCGGCACTCCGCCTATCTTGTCGCCATGACCCCTTTTGCCCATATCCTCGCCCTGCCGGTCCGCGCCTATCGGCTCATATTTTCGCCCTGGGTGGGATTTAACTGCCGCTATCAGCCGACCTGTTCAGCTTATTCGCTGGAAGCGCTGGAAAAACACGGAGCCATTAAGGGCGCATATCTGACGATCCGCCGCATCGGCCGCTGCCACCCCCTCGGCGGGAGTGGCTATGATCCGGTGCCTGGCAGTGACCCTGACCACGAAAAGGCTACCTAGGATCATACCAGTGCAAGATTGCCCTGTTTGGTCCAGTCCCGGGTGGGAATAACATCCCGGTCTAGCTTGCCCATGAAGGTATGATACAGATCCTCGTAAAAGCGCGGGGAATCAAAATACCACCGATGCGAGATGCCGATCTTATCCTCAAAGTTATCGCTGTTGTCCTTGTAGTATTGCCCGCAATAGAGGTTCACCGCCTTTTCGCTGTGATCCTGCGGCAGCCCAACGCGCCCCAACCGACGGCTGACTCCAATGCGTTTCACCTCTGAGATCGACAAAATGTCATCAAAGGGGCTGTAATAGCTGGTGACGCGGGTGCTGTGCCGCAACAAGGACGACGATTTGGGGCTGCCCTCGCTCATTGATTTTTGCGAAATATCCGCCGCCACCAAAGCAACCTGGCTCACTGTCCAGCTGCGCTGGGCTGTTTTGTGGTCATCATCGGCATAGTCGAAGGCTTCTCGCAGTAGAAAGCAGCCCATGGAATGCGCCAAGACGTGAATGTTGAAATCGCAATCCTCTTTCTGCAGGGCTGAAAGCTGGGTGAGCCCATCTTTGAACAAACGGTCTGCCGAAAGCCGCGCATCACGCCGATCTGCGGAATACCCCAGCGCAGAGCCATCGCTAGGCCAGTCAAAGCTGATCAGAGTTCCCTTAAAGCCATGCGCCTCCAGACCCTTTCGGATCTTACGATGGCGTTCCAGCATGTCGTATTGCTCTGTATTGAAACCATGAACAAAGATCACGATATGGCCTTTGACGGGCGGATTGGCACCGGCCTTGGACTGCACCGCTTTAAACCATTTGCTCTTATTAATTTCATGGGCGCGCGTTGCTGTTTGCACCGAGCTTGGGATCGCCAGGTATTTGGCCTTGCCCAGCCGGTCGGAATAGAGATCACCCGAGCGGCCACGCACAGAAAAGAAATAGTCCATAAATACACTCCCTAAAAATTCACCCGACCAATGTAACACAACTTGTGGCTGATCAGATAGGGTTTTGACTTTCTAAGCCAACCTGGCCTATGCCTCGCGGTCATGAACCAGGAGCTCGGCCATGTTTGACAACGACCAGACCGAAATACACCCGCTCTTTGCCGGGGCGCCCTCGACCACCGAGTTCAAGAAGCTGCGCAAGCGCATCGTGCGCCAGGCGCGCGAAGCGATTGAGCAATACGGTATGGTGGAGCGCCCTGCCGATGGCAGCACCCCCAAGTGGCTGGTTTGCCTCTCCGGGGGCAAGGATAGCTACACGCTGCTGGCGGTGCTGCATGAGCTAAAATGGCGCGGCCTGTTGCCCGTGGATCTGCTGGCCTGCAACCTGGATCAGGGCCAACCTGGGTTTCCGGCCACCGTTTTGCCCGCTTTCCTAGAGAAGATGGGAGTTGAGCACCGGATTGAGTACCAGGACACCTATAGTATCGTGATGGACAAGGTGCCCGAAGGGCGGACATTCTGCGCGCTCTGCTCTCGTCTGCGCCGCGGCAACCTATATCGAGTGGCCCGTGAAGAAGGTTGCTCGGCGGTGATTCTTGGCCATCACCGCGACGATATCCTTGAAACCTTCTTTATGAACCTGTTTCACGGCGGTCGCCTGGCTACGATGCCGCCAAAACTGGTCAATGAAGAGGGCGATCTCTTTGTCTATCGGCCCCTGGCCCATGTGGCCGAGGCCGACTGTGAAAAATTTGCAAAAGCAATGGATTACCCCATCATCCCCTGTGACCTATGTGGCAGCCAGGATGGGCTGCAGCGCCAGCAGGTCAAACAGATTCTCGACCAGTGGGAAGCCAATAGTCCCGGACGCCGACAGGTGATGTTCCGCGCTCTGACCAATGCCCGACCTTCGCATCTGCTGGACCCCAAATTGTTCGACTTCGCCGGTTTGGAGCGCAAAATCAGCACGGAAAGCGCAGATTCGGATGAGATTCCACTATTGCGTTAACTCCGGAGTCAGAAACAGACCTCTATTCTGCTCGAGCACTCCTGCTTTAGGCGAAAGGTCTGAACATGACAAAATCGAATTCCGGTCGATTTAACCGAATTCGGGCGAGATTGGCTCCGGCGCTTCTGGCTCCTCCCATTCTTGCGTTCTTACCCGCGCTGACACTTGCGACCTTTTGGCTTGGGGGTGAAGCTGCGCTGCTCTGGGTGGCTCTAGGCATTCCTCTGCTTTTTGCGGCTTTTGGGGGGTTCTCCTCTCAAGGGCGCAATTCTGCGCCCCGCGACAGCGTGACGGGCTTGATGCTCCGGGAAGGTTTTGAACTGGATATGGAGCGCATCGTTCGCGATTGTGCGGCAACCGAGCTGCGTTCGGCGCTCTACTATATCGAAATTGATGAGTTCAAGGAGCTCGTCAACCGAGAAGGCCAGGAGGCTGGAGATCGGGTCATTCAAAGCTGCGGTGAACGGATTGCCAGTACCCTGCGCAATGGCGACACCGTTGCACGGATTGGTGACAGCAGATTTGCCGTCTGCCTTACGCCGGTGCTGCAATTGGATCTTGAAACCTGTGTTCAAATGGCCGGACGTATTCAGGCCGCTGTTGAAGAGCCAATCTCGCTGGATGGTACAACGGTCTATGCGTCCTGTTCCATTGGGTTTTGCCTAAACAACCGTGCGCCAAGCAAAGAATATTCTGATTGGTCTGCTGCCGCCAGTGCAGCGCTGAGTGAGGCGCAGCAAAATGGTCCCTCGGGTATCCGGGTGTTTTCTGCTGATATGTATCAGCGCAGCAAGGCCCGTGGCAGCCTGCGCGATGAGGCTGCCAAGGCCCTTGAAGCCGGGCATATCCTGCCCTGGTTCCAACCCCAAATCTGTACTGATACTGGTCGGGTATCCGGGTTTGAAGCCCTAGCTCGGTGGATGCACCCCGTGCGTGGGCTGATTCCCCCCGGGAAATTCCTGCCAGTGTTGGAGGACGCTGGGCTGATGGAACGGCTGAGCCAGGTTATGCTGTATCATTCACTGACTGCGCTGAATGCCTGGGATGCTGCAGGGCTGAAGGTGCCTGCTGTGGGGGTGAATTTTGCCACGCAAGAGCTGCGTAATCCCAATCTGGCCGAGAATATCAAATGGGAACTGGAACGCTTCGACTTGCCAGCTGGACGTCTGTCGGTTGAGATTCTTGAGACCGTTATGACCGACCGCCCTGACGATGTGGTTACCCGTAATATCGCCGCGCTGAGCGATCTGGGGTGCCAGATTGAATTGGATGACTTTGGCACGGGGCATGCCTCAATTTCGGCGGTGCGCCGGTTCAACATCACGCGGATCAAGATCGACCGCTCCTTTGTGTTGCGCGCCGATCGTGACCCAGATCAGCAAAAACTGATCGCCGCCATTTTGACCATGGCCGAACGCCTGGAGTTGGAAACTCTGGCCGAGGGCGTGGAGACCGTGGGCGAGCATGCGCTGCTTTCTCAGCTTGGCTGCGGCCATGTTCAGGGATTTGGCATTGGCCGTCCCATGCCCTTTGACCAGACGCTGGACTGGATCACGGCCCACGAAGCCAAGCTGCAAGAAGCACCGGAAATCGGCCGTCACACCCGATAATTGTAATCCGCGCGGCGACTAAACAGGTGTTTTCTGTCGCCGGGGCGCTTTCACGCCCCGGATTCCCGCGATTCCGCTTGACCTTTGGGGGTCTTCTCTGTTGAACCACACCCTGTCATTCCCTACACGAGGTGGCAGTCCCAAATGGACGACCAGAACAAGAATCTCATTCTCGCAATCGCACTCAGCAGCCTCGTGCTTCTTGGGTGGATGTATTTTTTCCCACCCCCAGAGGTAACGCCGGCTCCTGAAGCTGTGGCGACTGAAACGGCACCCGCAGATGGTACCGCCATCAGCCCCAGTGCAGCCGTTGCAGCCGACGCTGCGACCAGCCAGCCAAGCGAAGAGGCCAGTGCCTCTGACGCGCCTCGTATCAGCATCGAGTCTGATCGCATCACCGGCAGTATCTCACTGCAGGGCGGTCGCATCGACGACTTGGCGCTGAAGGACTATCGCATCACCAATGATGCGCCGGAAATCGTCCAGTTTCTCTCTCCTGTGGGGCAGCAGGACGCTTACTACGCGCTCTACGGTTGGGCACCGGGCAGTGGCCTGGGGGCTGAGGACGTGCCCGGGGCCAATACCCTCTGGACCGCTCCTGCCAATGCTGAGCTAACGCCAGATAGCCCTGTCACCTTGACCTGGGACAATGGCAAAGGCCTGACCTTCAACCGCACCATTGCGGTGGACGAGGACTATATGTTCGCGATCACGCAATCGGTCACCAATGCCTCTGGCAGCGCGGTATCGCTGGCCCCCTATGGCACCCTGGCGCGCCATGGTGAACCTGCGGATATGAAGAACTTCTTCATTCTGCACGAAGGCGTTGTTGGCATGGCTGACGGTGAGTTGGCAGAGCTGGACTATTCTGACCTCGCCGATTTTGACGTGGATCCCCGCGATGGATCGCGTTCTGAGGTCAAACAGGTGGCAAGTGATGGCTGGATTGGCTTTACCGACCACTATTGGATGTCGACACTGATCCCGGCCCCTGGCCAGGCGTTCCGTTCCTCGGTAAAATACGATGAACGTCGTGATATTTATCAGACCGACGTCGTGCTGCCGACCATGACCTTGGCCGATGGTGAAACCTCTGAGGTCACTACTCAGTTGTTCTCTGGCGCTAAGGAATGGGCGACCATTCGCGCCTATGAAAAGGGCGGCATCGCTGGCTTCCTCGACAGCATCGACTGGGGCTGGTTCTTCTTCCTGACCAAACCGATTTTTGCCGTGCTGCACTGGCTCAATGCGCTGATCGGCAACATGGGCTGGGCCATTATCGCCCTGACCGTTCTAATCAAGATCATCGTCTTCCCGCTGGCTTATAAATCCTACGCCTCCATGGCGAAGATGAAAGAGCTGCAGCCGGAGATGGAGAAGCTGAAAGAACGCGCTGGGGACGATCGTCAGAAGCAGCAAAAAGAGATCATGGAGCTCTATAAGCGGGAAAAAGTGAACCCTGCTGCGGGCTGTCTACCGATCCTCATTCAGATCCCGATCTTCTTCTCGCTCTACAAGGTGATCTTTGTAACGCTGGAGCTGCGGCATGCGCCCTTCTTTGGTCCCTTCCAGGATCTGAGCGCCCCGGATCCGACCTCGATCATGAACTTCTTTGGTTTGCTGCCCTTTGCCGGGCCGACACCAGACAGCATCATGGCGCTGGTCTTTATCGGCATCTTGCCGCTGCTCTTGGGTATCTCGATGTGGTTGCAGCAGAAGCTGAACCCAGCGCCAACGGATCCAACACAGCAGATGATCTTTGCCTGGATGCCTTGGGTCTTCATGTTCATGCTGGGTGGTTTTGCCTCGGGTCTGGTTGTTTACTGGATCGCCAACAACACCATCACCTTTACCCAGCAATATCTGATCATGCGCAGCCATGGGTATAAGCCGGACGTTTTTGGCAACATCAAAGCCAGCGTGAAGCGCAAGCCCAAGACGGATGAGAAATGACCAAAACCGTTACAAATATCTGGCGCCACCCGCTCAAATCTCACGGGCGGGAAGCACTAGACAGCGTGACCATGATCGCCGGGCAGACAATGCCCGGCGATCGTGTCTGGGCCGTTGCCCATGAGAGCTCAAAGGCGGACGGATCGGAATGGGCACCCTGCGCCAATTTCACCCGTGGTGCGAAAGCGCCGCAGCTGATGGCGATTAACGCGCAGCTTGACGATGCCAGCGGCTTGCTAACCCTCAGCCATCCCACCCGTCCCGATTTTAGCTTTGATCCTGAGATCCCGGAGCAGCTGCAGGGGTTTCTCGACTGGGAGAAGCCACTGACCCCGGCCGGGCGCGCGGCCTCAGCCCGAATCATCCGGGTGCCCGGTCGTGGCATGACCGATACCGACTACCCCTCTGTCACCCTGTGCAATTGGGCCTCGCATCGCGCCGTTGAGGCGGCCATGGATCAAGACCTGTCGCCGCTGCGCTGGCGTGGCAATATCTGGTTTGATCTTGGCCAGGCCTGGGCTGAAAATGGTCTCGTCGGAAAACAGGTACAAATCGGCGAAGCGGTTTTTCTGGTGCGCGAACCTGTGGTGCGCTGCCTGGCAACCACGGCCAACCCCGAAACCGGCGAACGCGACGCCGACACCCTAAAATGCCTCAAGGAAAACTGGGGCCATCAGAATTTCTCGGTTTATGCTGAGGTTCTGACCGGCGGTGACATTCGCCTGGGCGATAGCGTAGAGGTACTGTGATGCAGATTTCATTTTCCCTGGCTGAAGAGCCTGACCAGATCACCGCTGAAAAGGGCCGCAAACTGTTTGCGGGCGAATCCCTGTTCGTCAAAGGCGTTGTCGCCATGTCGGGCCTGCCAGAAGCGGACCGAATGGAAGTTTGCTTTGCCGGCCGTTCCAATGTTGGCAAGTCCAGCCTGATCAATGCCCTCACGGGCACCAAGGGCCTAGCCCGTGCCTCTAACACGCCGGGCCGCACCCAGGAAATCAACTATTTCACCCAGGGTCCCGAGCTCTACCTCGTTGACCTTCCCGGCTATGGTTATGCCAATGCGCCGCTGGCTGTCGTGGAAAAATGGCAAAAGCTGCTGAAGCGCTATCTTAGCGGTCGCCAGACCCTGCGCCGGGCATTTGTGCTGATTGACAGCCGCCATGGCGTCAAGGATGTCGATGAAGAGATCATGAGCTTGCTGGACAGCTCGGCTGTGACTTTTCAATGTGTTATGACCAAGGCTGACAAAGTCAAACTCAAGGACCGCGACAGGGTAATTGAGCAGGTCCGCACTGCCCTGGCGCGTCACCCAGCGGCCTATCCCGAGATTGTGCTGACCTCTTCGGAAAAGGGCGATGGCATTGCGACCCTGCGCTCTATCATCTGTGGTCTTGAATAGCTGATTGGGCGCCTGTTGCTCTGGTGCTGGCTGCCTGCCCCATTTGGAACCGTTTCGGATATTTTTTGAACGCCATTCCGGGGTGGCCAAGAGCGCGCCTTGCTCTTGGCCGATTTACGTCTGTGACAGCCACCTTTGCCCTGAGCTGATCGCAGAACTGCAATGTCCCGCTTAAAGATACAGGGCTTGGTAACCCTGTGATTTGCCAGGAATGCTGTTCCGCCTTGTTGGAATTTCAGACACCATTTGACAACATTGCTTGGTTTTTCGACTAGATTTGAACACTTAGCCGGGCTTGGGCTTGGAATGCTTGCTGAGATTAAGAAAATAAAAGGGTTTTGAGAGGTATTTTGTCTGCCAGTACCGAATAGGTTAAGCGCGGAGTATGGCATTGTTTTTTAAGAAAAAGTCTCAAGATGAGAACGCACAAAATGAGACGGACAAAGCTATTGCGGCTCTGATTGACCGCACTCAAGCGACGATCCAATTTGATCCTCAGGGCAACATCCTGACCGCGAACAAGAATTTCCTTGCTGCAGTTGGCTATGATTTGGACGAAGTGGCCGGAAAACACCATTCGATTTTTGTCGCGTCGGACTATGCTAAAAGCCCAGAGTACGCGAATTTCTGGAAGCGGCTGGCCAATGGTGAAGATATCACCGACCAGTTCCCCCGTGTGGCCAAAGATGGCTCGACAATCTGGATCCAAGCGACCTATGCCGCCTGTGTAGACGCGGATGGCATTGTGGATCGGGTGGTGAAAGTTGCCAGTGATGTGACTGCGCGTCGCCGGGGCTTGGGGGATATTGCCGAAGGGCTTGATGCGTTGCGTCACGGCAACCTGGTGCACCGGGTTGCGGTTTCGGATATCCCGGATATCGGAAATCTTGGTAAGAGCTTCAATCAATCCGTCGAACAGCTAGAAGCCACAGTCAAAAACGCCAAAGCTGTCTCCGTTGGGGTTGGCCGGACAGCAGATGACATCAGCCAGTCCTCCAATGACCTGTCGCATCGCACCGAAAGCCAGGCCGCAACGCTGGAGCAGACTGCGGCGGCTCTGGAAGAGCTGACCTCCACCGTGCAGTCCTCTGCTGAGGGCGCAAAGCAGGTCGAAGACATCGTCGGAGAAGCGCAATCCGTCGCCACTGAAAGCGGGCTCGTGGTTGGAAAGGCCATTGAGGCGATGTCAAAGATTGAAGGCTCTTCTGATGAAATTGCCAAGATCATCACCGTGATTGACGATATTGCCTTTCAAACCAACCTGCTGGCGCTCAACGCTGGGGTCGAAGCCGCAAGAGCGGGCGAGGCCGGGCGGGGCTTTGCCGTTGTTGCCTCCGAGGTGCGTGGCTTGGCGCAGCGCTCTGCCGATGCTGCCGGGGAGATCAAGGATCTGATTTCGCAGAGCCAGCATCATGTGGGGAGCGGCGTAGACCTGGTTGGTAAAACGGGCGAAGAGCTGCAACGGATCATCAAGAGCGTTGGCACCATTTCAGGTCATATCAGCGAAATTGCGCGTGGCGCAGCGGAACAATCCTCCGCCCTGTCCGAAATCAATACAGGCGTTGTACAGCTCGATCAGGTTACTCAGCAAAATGCTGCCATGGTCGAAGAAACCACTGCGGTGAGCCAGACGCTTTCGAGTGATGCCGGGCAATTGACCCATCAATTGGGCGCCTTCAAAGTCAGCGGTGAAAGCGCTGGGGCGAATGTGGTGTCGATGCCTGTCCGGGCACCACTACAACAGAGCCGGTCGGACATCGGAATGGCGCAGACCGGAACTGGAGGCGAGATCGTAGCCTCTGCACATGACACGCCTCAGGGTTGGGATGACTTCTAGCGCCCCGCGTTAGCGGCCCCCCCCCCAACGGGATGCTGACCTTCGTTTCCAAAATCCTAAACAAGGTGACGGCTCAGATTTTCTGGGCCGTTTGCGTTTCTGGTTGTGGTCGCACCGATTTGTGAACGGTATTTTGAATGCCTGTAGTCTCTCTGGGGTGCACAGCGATAGCAAAAGCAATATTGACACCCCGGATGACCTGTCGCAACGCTGGCGCAGTACTTTCAGGGGGCTAATGGGTGACACAAAGCGGGTTCAGTTTTCCGATTATTCGCAGCGCCGGTTTGAATGGGATGTTGGTGACATTTGCCGATGCGTTGAGCGAGCCATCCAATCGCGCGACTCTGGCCTTTTGCGAGGCGGTGAAGACCCGCGCTTGGCCGGGGGTTCAGGAGGTGTCCACTTCGCTGGCCTCTGTCTTTCTGCGTTTTGAGAGTGAGGTCTTGCGCCATGATGCGCTCAAGGATCTGCTTTGGGCCTTACTTGATGAGCAGGATTGGCAGCAGGCGGCCTTGCCCGCAGGCCGGCGCCTGTGGCGTGTGCCGACTGTGTTTGGCACCGAACTGGCACCACAACTGGCTGAGGCCGCTGATGCAGCGGGAATGACTGAGGCCCAAGCGATTGAAAGCCTCGGTAGCGCGCGGGTGCGGGTCTTGACGATTGGTTTTGCGCCGGGTCAGCCCTATCTGGGGCCGCTTGGGGAGGAATGGAATCTGCCACGGCAGACCGAGCTGACGCCACAGGTGCCCATCGGGGCATTGGTCCTGGCAATCAGCCAGTTTGTGCTGTTTGCCACCACCGCGCCGACGGGCTGGCGCCATGTCGGGCAAACCGGGTTTCGTGGTTTCCAACTGGGCGCAGATGACCCTATCGCGCTGCGTCCGGGGGATGAGATGATTTTTACGCCAGTTTCTCGGTCTGACTATGATCGCTATTGCTTGGCAGACAGCCATTTTGGCGGTGCGAGCCGAGAGGAGATCCCGGCATGAGCGCGCTGAAAACTCTTCGCATAGGCCCCCTTGCGTCGATCCAGGATCAGGGGCGTCCAGGGCAGTTGCAGCAGGGGGTTTCCTGCAGTGGCGCGGCGGATCTGTTGGCATTGGCCGAGGGAGCAGCCCTGTTGCGGCAATCTGCGGATCTGGCCGCACTCGAAATGGCCGGCATCGGTGGGCTCTTTGAGGCAACGGGGTCTGTGCGCATTGCCCTCACGGGTGCGCCGATGCAGGCAAGCCTCGATGGCGAGCCTCTGGCTTGGAATGCCTCCCATCAGATGCAAGCAGGGCAAAAGCTGGAGATCGGGGCTGCGCGCAATGGGGTCTATGGCTATTTGCACCTGGGCGGCGGCATCGACAGTGAGGTGCTTCTTGGCGCCCGTTCTGCACATCTGATGTCTGGGCTTGGAAAACCAATAGCGGTGGGCGATCTCCTGCCATGTGGGCCAGACCGCACTCGAGAGGTTGGTCTGGGGCTACTGGCCGAGGACCGCTTTCGGGGCGGCGCTTTACGTATTGTTGAGGGCTTTCAAGCTGATCTGTTTGACGCGGAGACACGCGCTCGGTTTGCCAATACGGCGTTTAAGCGCGGCAGCCGTGCCAACCGGATGGGGGTTGAGATGGTCTCGGAGGGGGCAGGGTTCGCGGCGGCGGGCCAGCTCAACATTCTGTCCGAGGTTATCCTGCCGGGCGATGTGCAGATGACCGGGGACGGCAAACCCTTTGTGCTGCTGCGCGAGGCCCAGACCACCGGCGGTTATCCTCGGGTTGGGACGGTTCTGCCTTGTGACCTGAGCAAGGTGGCGCAGGCACAGGCCGGGACGGATCTGCATTTCACCTGGGTCACTCTGGAAGAGGGGCTGGCAATACAGGCCAAACACGATGCGATGGTGAAAGCACTGCCCTCGCACTGCAAACCTTTGTTACGGGATCCGGCCATGATGCAGGATCTGCTGTCTTATCAACTGGTCGGCGGGGTGATCTCGGCCCAGGCGGATCCCTTTGAAACTGGAGACAACACATGAGCACCTCTGATCTGGTAAAAACCGTCGATCTGAACGCGGATATGGGCGAAAGCTTTGGGCCCTGGAACATGGGCGATGATACTGCGCTGTTGGATATTGTGACCTCGGCCAATATCGCCTGCGGCTTTCATGCGGGCGATCCGGATGTGATGGCCGCGACCATGGCGCTGGCGCGGGACAACGGTGTTGGCATCGGGGCGCATCCTGGCTTTCCAGATTTGCAGGGCTTCGGCCGTCGCAAGATGCAGATGTCGCCCGCCAGCCTGGGCAATATGGTGCGCTACCAGCTGGGCGCCGCGCGCGGGATGGCCATTGCGCTGGGCACTGAGGTGCGCCATCTGAAACTGCATGGGGCGCTTTCGAATATGGCCTGCGTGGATCACGCCATGGCGCGGGCTTGCTATGAGGCGGCGCTGGAGGTCGACCCGGATATCATCATCATGGTTCTGGCGGCGACTGCGATGGAGGATGTGGTGCGGGAGCTGGGCTGTAACTGGTGCGGTGAGATCTTTGCTGATCGCGCCTATAACGACGATGGCACACTGGTGGATCGCTCCTTGCAGGGCGCGGTGATCCACGACGCAGATCTGGCCGGGCCGCGTATCCTGCAAATGGTGCAGGAGGGCGCGATCATTACCGAAAGCGGCAAACGTATCCCAACCTCAATCGACACCATTTGCCTGCATGGCGACACGGCTGAGGCGGTGGAGCTGGCAAAATCGGTGCGCAACAGTCTAGAGGCGGGCGGCGTTAAGCTGGCGCAGTTCAGCGGACGCCAGGGCTAGGCTGTCTTAGCCCCTAGCGTTGAGGATCAGCGTGGCAATCTGGGTAGAGGAATGAACCCCCAGCTTGCCATAGGCACGGCGGCGCAGGGTGCGGATGGTGTTCTCGGACACGCCAAGCTCCAGCGCCGTGCCTGCAACACTCAGCCCCTGTACACCAAGGTCACAGACCTCGGCCTCGCGCGGGGTGAGCGTGCCAAAGGGGCCGGCATCCTGTTCACGCAGGGTTGAGGCCCGCGCACTGGCTGCCTGCCCAATGGCCGCCGCCCCAACAATCCGGTGGCGCAACCCGATCAGCTCATGCGCCAGCGGCAAAATCTGTTGCAGGCGCTGCATCTCCTGATCAGAAAACCAGCCGGACTTCTCCCCCCTTAAAAAGAACGACTGAAAGCCGACGCGGTCGTTCAAGGACGACACGGTGACCCGCTCAATCACCTGATCGCGGGCATAGATCGGGCTGATTGGATCATCCGGGCTAGGGCGCCAGCGTTCGATCACCAGCCCGCTGCCCTCGGCGGCGCGGATGCGCTGCAGAATGCTCTGCATCAGGCGGTCATCTTTCAGGATTGTGCTGGCGTTGCGGTTGAACCAATAGCCGCTCATCTCTCCGGCCCAGATCGACAGGACTGGCGCCGGGCGGGACATGTCTGCGACATAAAAGGTGCCAAAATTGGCAATTTCGGCCGCCGCGCGGATATAGCTGAGCAAATGGCTGGCAAAATCTGGCCTCACAGTGGCGGCAGCGAGCTCTGCGACATCATCTCGGGGGAGTGGTCTGGGGGGAAATATGTCACTCATTCGGATGACAGACTGAGACTTGAATTGTGGAATAGTCAAGTCACTCCATACGATCCCAGCTCAGAGGCCCCGCCATCATGACCAAAATCTTTTCCAACCGGAAACGCCCTATCCATATGGGCCCTTTTCCGATGGAGCGGCTGGTGCGGGGGCCAATGCCGGATCTGAGCGCAGTGCCGAGTTCGCAGCGGCTGGAGTTTCGCCGACCGACCACGCCTGCCTCAATCGTCAATGCCATGGGCGAATATCAGGCGATGATGGATGCGATCCGAGACGGGTTGGTGAATAAGGCGCAGGCCAGTTGCCCCGGTGACCCGCAGGAGCGCGCCGATCATATCAAGGCCTTTGGCTATTTCTCTGACGCATCGATGGTTGGGATTGGTCCGGTGCCCGCCTCGGCGCGGCTGGATCAGCCCTATCGCAACCCGGATATCGATCGCCTGTCAGAGGATCTGAAAACCCGCCAGACCAAGACCCTGGCGGCGGGGATTGACCATATCATGGCCGACCTCAAGGAGGCCATGCAGGCGCCGCCCACGACGATTGGCGATCACAAACACTCCATTGTTTTCCTCTATGATATGCCGCGCGACCCGCGCGCGGATGAGGAGGGGGCGGAGTGGATCCAGGGGGCAGAGCAGCACCGCGCCTGCCTGCGGGCCAGTGAAACCGCGGTGGTGCTGGCCAATTATATTCGGCTGTTAGGCTGGGATGCCAAGGCCCATACGGGTACCTCGTCGGATGTGGACCTCAACCAGCTGGCTGTGGCTGCGGGTCTGGTGACAGTGCAAGACGGGCATCTTGTCAGCCCCTATCTGGGGGCGCGCTTTGGTCTGGCGGTGGTGACCACAGATTTTGATCTGGCTATGGATCGCCCGCTGCTGCCGCTGGATCAGCAGCCGATGATGCAGGTCAAGGGGCCGAAGTGGTGGTTGGGGCTGGGCTCTGAACGCTCGGCTCTGAACGATGACCCCTTCAAGGCCCGCGATTTCAAGGATGGGCCGCATCCCTTTGAAACGCTGAAGCGGGTGGAGGATCCCACCACCTATATTGATGAGCCCAATGTGGCGCGGGTGCCAAAGCGCGCCGATATGTTTGCCCGCAGCCAGTTTGGCGACATGGGCAAGGGCAACCAGGCAGCGGCCACTGGCGGCTTTTATGTGCGCAAGGCAGCGCCCTCGATGGCGCAGCGACGGATGCTGGGGGCCTTTGTCTTGTTGCAGGACGGCACGCCCGCCAAGGGCCCGCGCCCCAGTGATGCGGCGCGTAATGCGGCCAATGTCAAAGCCGCCAGCTATTGGCTGGGCATCGATGCGGTGGGCATCAGCCGCTGCCCTGACTGGAGCTGGTACAGCCACGATGCCACGGGGGCTGAGATTTACCCCGAACATGATCAGGCCATCAGCATGATTGTGGATCAGGGTTTTGACACCACCGAGGGCACCTCGGGGGATGATTGGATCGCGGTAGCCCAGTCGATGCGCGCCTATCTTCGCTTTTCCCTGTTGGGCGGCGTGATTGCCCGCCAGATCCGCAACCTCGGCTACAAGGCCAAGGCCCATACGGTGATGGATGGTGAGGTCTTGCAGCCGCCCCTGTTGCTGCTGGCGGGTCTGGGGGAGGTCAGTCGCATTGGCGAGGTGATCCTCAACCCTTTTCTTGGCCCAAGGTTGAAGTCTGGCGTGGTGACCACGGATATGCCGATGGATCACGACAAGCCAATCGATTTTGGCCTGCAAAAGTTTTGCGAGGCCTGCAACAAATGCGCCCGCGAATGCCCTTCGGGGGCGATCACTGCCGGGCCAAAGCTGATGTTCAATGGCTATGAGATCTGGAAATCGGACAGCCAGAAATGCACCACCTACCGGATCACGACGCCGGGCGGGGCCATGTGTGGGCGCTGCATGAAGACCTGCCCATGGAACCTAGAGGGGATC
Source organism: uncultured Roseobacter sp. (assembly GCA_913054455.1). GTDB lineage: Bacteria > Pseudomonadota > Alphaproteobacteria > Rhodobacterales > Rhodobacteraceae > Pseudophaeobacter. The sequence continues at coordinate 2,677 of CAJXIL010000063.1, read as the reverse complement.
TTTGCCGAACGCCCCTTCCGCTGGGCGGCGGTGAATATACCAAAGGCGGCGCCGGTGCTGGCCAAGCTTGACGATGCGCTGGGCAATGGCGAGATGAACCCCGCCAAGAAATGGTGGTGGGATCTGGAGATGGAAGAAGACGGTGGCTACCGCCCGACGCGCCATCCGGTCAATGCACGCGCGCTGCAAAAAGATTTGGATCTGAAGTATGAAGACCAGACCCTGGCGGTCTACCCCGCCCATCTGGCGCCGCATCCCTGGCCCTATCCCTTCCCTATGGACCGCGAGGCTGGGATTGAGGCCTATCAGCAAATGATTACAGCCGAAGAATACAAATCCCGCCGCGCCAAAGGAGAGACCGGCGATTGGGACCACCAATACAGTAGTGATGTCGACAGCCCGGTCCTGGCGGTGCGGGTGTCAAAGGTTGAGGCGATGAGCCCGGATGTGACCAAATACGAGTTTGAGAGCCTCGATGGCGCGCTGCTGCCCGAATGGAGCGCAGGGGCGCATCTCGATATCGTGGTGGCGCCGGAATACCTGCGGCAATATTCTATGTCAGGAGATCCGGCGGACCGCTCCAAATACCAGATTGGGGTGCTGCGCGAAGACGCAGGCCGTGGCGGTTCCCAGCTGTTGCACCGGATCTTTGCCGAGGGGCGCAAGATCTTCATCTCCAAGCCAATCAACCATTTCCCGTTGGAGGAGGGGGCGGCGAAGTCCTTTCTCATGGGCGGCGGTATCGGCGTGACACCGATGATCGCAATGGCGCATCGCTTGCACGCACTGGGCCGGGAGTTTGAACTGCATTATTCGATCTCAAATCGGGCAGGGGCGGGCTATCTGCAGGATCTGGCCGCAATGCCCTGGTCGGACAGGGTGCAGATCCATGTCTCAGCCGACGGCAGTCGCGCCGATCTGGATCATCTGCTGTCTGGCTATGTACCGGGGCAGCATGTCTATACCTGTGGCCCGGATCGCTACATGGAGGGTGTGATGCAGGCCGCCGCGCGCCAGGGTTTCCCGGAGGAGGCACGTCACCTTGAATATTTCTCGGTGCCAGAATTGCCGGAGTATGAAAACCACCCCTTTACCCTGAAACTGGCCCGTACAGGCCGGGAGCTTTTGGTGCCGGGGGATAAGACTGCGACCGATGTCTTGCTGGAAAACGGTGTGCAGATTGATGTGAAATGCTCAGATGGGATTTGCGGGGTCTGCAAATGTGGATTGCTCTCTGGCGAGGTCGAGCACCGCGACTTTGTTCTCTCCAAGGCGCAGCGCAATGACGCCGTGATCCTATGCCAGTCCAGGGCAGCCGCTAAGGATGGAATCATCGAGGTGGACTTGTAAGCGCCCCCCTATGAGCCAAACCAACGGGGCAGGGTTGTCCGGAACTGAAACCGTAGGCTCTTGCTGCGCAGTACTGATTTTCCCTCGTCCCGCACCGGGGTTTGCAGGCCATCCCAGGCGGTTTTCTCAGCCTCCTCCCAAGGCAGGTGGGGCAGGGCACGTGCCTCAGAAATCTTGTCCGCCGCTTCCTGATCTGCCTGCTGCCACGCTTTGCCGGGGAGGCCGGGCCCCTTGGCGTTACCCACTTCTTTCCGCACTTCAGTCATGGCCGTAAGGGCCGTGGTATCTGCAAACTTCAGATGCGCAAGGTAAACGCCGCGTGGCATGACAAAAGGAAAATCGGCCAGCCGTGCCGGGCGCAGCTGAACCCCATGGCGGCGCAGTCCGATGGGGCGGCGGACTGCCCAAGCCTTGCTATAGTGTCCGGTGAAAACCGCATCATGGGTCCTATCAAAGACGGACTCCTGTGGGGAAGAGGCCGTAGGCCACGAGAAATCGAACAGGTTAAACCCAAGGGCAAAGAGGGCGGGCGCCTCTTGCGCCTGCAACATCTCTGGAAGTGAAGTCCAGCGGTTGGGGTCCAGGCAGATCAGCTCATCCGCGTCACTTCGAATGACCCAGTCATATATTTCCAGCAGCCCCTGCTGAAACCCGTTCAACATTCGCCCGCGCCAATGGTCAAACCCCTGTAGGCGATCCCGCGGGATTGTCAGCACCGATGCCCCTGGGCAGATCTCTTGAATACGCGGATCGCCACCATGAGATACGACATAGAGATTCTCAGCGCCAAGGTATTGGCTGTAGTGGCGGAACCACTGGGATAGCGCCCAATGGTCCTTGTAGGCCATGGTCAGTGCACAGATTTTCATGGCGGCACTATGGAAGGCACTGGGGCTTTCGCCAAGAGAGTTTGCACAAAAAGGGAAAGCCAAGTTCTTCGAGCCTTTAATCTATCTGAGCGTGGTTTTGTGTCTCTTGCTGTGTCGCATTCGTGTTGTTGGGTAGTTTTGGTTCTGGTGTGGGTGTTTTGGAGGGCTGGACGGGGAAATTTCTTTGAAATGGCTTTGGGATTTGCTGCGAGTCGTTTGGGTTTGTTGTAGTTTTTGGGGTGTGAGGGGCTAGATGTTGATTTAGGCGCTGTTGCGGGATTGCTCTGGGCGGTTTGGTTTGCGGGTGTTTGGGGCTGACCGTTGCGAGGGGTGAAGGTAACACATTGTTTTTTTGTGATTATTCATGTTTCTCGAAAAAAGGTGTGATTTTTGTAATTTAGGTGTTGCGGGTATTTGGAGTTAACACTAGAACCCCCTCTACCGGCGGCGCTGAGGCG
>CAJXIL010000062.1 GCA_913054455.1 uncultured Roseobacter sp. | reverse complement strand
GGTCGGGGATGGGATCATCCGAGGTGCGCAGCCAGACGGCTTTGACCTTGGTGTAGTCCAGCGCGGCCTGCAGCCCGCCTTCGCGCCCGTGCCCGGACAGCCCGTGGCCGCCAAAGGGCGCAATGGGAGAGACGGCCCGGTAGGTATTGACCCAGACGATACCCGCCCGAATACTCCGGATCATCCGATGTGCGCGAGTGAGGCTTTGGGTAAACACACCAGAGGCGAGGCCAAACTGGGTGTCGTTGGCGATGGCTAGTGCTTCGACCTCGGTGTCAAAACTGACCACCGATAGGACCGGGCCAAAGAATTCGGTGGTTAGGCAGGGGGCGTTCGGCGCGTCAGAGCAATCCAGAATGGTTGGTGGGAAGTAATAGCCAGGGCCATCGGGTGCGGTGCCGCCAGTGATCAGCTTGGCGCCTGCTGAGGTTGAGGCTGCGATCAGTGCCAGCGCATGGTCGCGCTGAGCCTTTGTGCAAAGGGGTCCCACTTCGGTGGCCATATCATCCGGTGCGCCGATCACAACGGCCTCGGCTTTTTCTTTCAATCGCGCCAAGAATTGATCTTTGATCTTGCTGGAAATCACCAGTCGTGATCCCGCAACGCAGCTTTGCCCGGTCGCGGCAAAAATGCCCGAGATCTGGGCATTCACTGCGCTCTCAATGTCGGCGTCATCAAAGACGATAAAGGGGGACTTTCCGCCCAGTTCCAGCGAGGTGGAGGCGAGGTTTTCTGCGGAATTGCGCACAATGTGGCGCGCAGTTTCAGGCCCACCGGTAAAGGCGACATGGGCGACCTTTGGATGCGAGGTGAGTGTCGCGCCTGCCTCTGGCCCGCCGGTGATCACATTGAGCACACCAGGTGGAAAACCCGCCTGATCAAAGATGCGGGCAAATTCCAGCATTGGCGCGGGGCCCTCTTCCGAGGCTTTGAGCGCAACCGTGCAACCCGCCGCCAGCGCTGGGCCGATCTTGACCGCCGACAGGAATAGTTGCGAATTCCAGGGCACCACGGCCGCAACAACGCCAAGAGGCTCGCGGCGCAGCCAGACCTCCATATCGGGTTTATCAATCGGCAGGTGCGCTCCCTCGATTTTATCAGCTAGGCCAGCGTAGTAGCGATAGTACTCGGCAACATAGGCAATCTGGGCCGAGGTCTCGCGGATGATCTTGCCCGTGTCGCGGGTTTCCAACTCGGCCAGGCGTGGGGCGTTTTCTGCCACCAGATCGGCCAACTTCAGCAGCAGCTTGCCGCGTTGGCTGGCGGTCATCAATGACCAGTCAGGGCCAAAAAACGCATCTTCCGCGGCCTGTACGGCCCGGTCCACATCCGCAGCTGAGGCGGCAGGCATCTGCGCCCAAGCCTGGCCGGTTGCGGGGTCAAGACTGTCGAACTGACTGGTACCGTCTACGAACTGGCCGCCGATATACTGCTGAAACTGCTGCATTGTCTGTCCTTGTTGAAAATCCGAACCTTAGGCGAAGGCGGGCATGACCTCGTTAATGAAACGCTCCAGCGAGGCTTTCTTGCGTTCAAAGCTCATGCTGGAATCGATCCAGAATGCATACTCATCATAGCCCATGGCCTCATAGGATTTCAGCCGTTCAATGACGCCTGCGGGTTCCGCGATGACCAGATCGCGCTCCATCGCTTCGGGAGAGTAAAACGGATGCGCCGCAATCTCGTCTTGTGAAAGTTCTTTGATCAGGCCTTGCTCCACGGGGCGTTCGTTTTTGAACCAAGCGCCAAAATAGCAGTAGAACCGGTTCAACTCTTCGGCGGCTAGCTTCACGTCGTCGGCGCTGTCGGCCACATAGGTGTGCAGCAACAGCATGATCTTGGGGCGCGGGGTGTCGGGAAACTTGGTGCAGGCATCGCTGAAACGCTGCATCAGGCTGGCGATTTCACCGTCGCCCTGCCACAGCGGTGTCACCTGTACATTGCAGTTGTTGGCTACGGCAAATTCGTGGCTATTGGGATCGCGGGCGGCCACCCAGATCGGCGGGCCGTCCTTCTGCAATGGCTTGGGCGAGGACGTGGTCTTGGGGAAGGAATGAAATTCACCTTCCTGGGCATAGTCGCCTTTCCACAGGCCCTGCACCGCAGGGATCAGCTCGCGCATACGCTGCCCGGCCTCCCAGGCATCCATGCCCGGCATCATGCGTTCATATTCGAACGAATAGGCCCCGCGGGCAATGCCCAGATCCAGGCGACCGTCGGTGATGATATCAGTCAGTGCGGCCTCGCCAGCCAGACGGATCGGGTGCCAGAAGGGCGCAATCACCGTGCCAGTGCCAAGGCGCACATTTTCAGTGTGACGGGCGACATCGACGAGGTTCAGAAACGGGTTGGGCGAGATGGTGAAATTCATCCCGTGGTGCTCACCGGTCCAGACCGCATGCATACCGCCGCGATCAGCGATTTTGCACAGCTCGATGAATTCGTCATAGAGCTGTTTTTGGTCCTGATCGGGCGAGATGCGCTCCATATGCGCAAACAAGGAAAACTTCATGTCACTCAACTCCCTGACACGATTTTGCGGACAGCGCCGCTGATCTGGTTGCCGTAAAATACCCCGTAATTGCCCATGCGGCTTTCACCGGCAAAGCGTTCCAGCATGATGCGCAGGGCCGGGTCGGTCACCTCCATCATGGTTGAGGCGCTCAGCGTCGTGAAGCAGCCCTGTTTCGGCGCGCCATCGGCGGCCTGGCAAAGAAACGAGATATGCTGGTGTTCGCGCGCACCATCTTCAAAAACTGAATAGATAAACCCGGGATCCGCCTCGAGACCGCTGGTCACGATCAGCTCGGTCAGGGCGACCGAAGCTCCGGCGCGCCCCACAGGTTTTTGCGGCAGGGTCAGCCCGCCATTTCCATCATCGACCAGCAGTACTTCACCAGCGCGTTCAATCAAGGCGGAGACCACCAGATTGGCCCCCAGGGCCAGAGCTTCAGCCTCGGCTGCTGGGGTGACATAGGCGCCGCGGGCATAGCCCAGACCAGGGGCGGTGCTGGTGTCGAAGGCTTCGACCTTGCCGATCAGGATCACATGATCGCCGGCTTCCACGGTTTTATGCATGGAACAGTCAAACCAGGCAGAGACTCCGTTCAGAACGGGGGAGCCATGCGGGCCAGCTTGCCAGTCCATCGCTGCAAAGCGGTCCTCTGACGGGCGGGCAAAGGTGTTGGAAATATCTTTCTGATCTTCGGCCAGAATATTCACAGCAAAGCCAGAGGCCTGGGTCAGGGCCACATAGTTTTTTGAGGTATTGGCGAGGCAGACCAGAACCAGGGGCGGGTCCAGCGAGACCGAAGAAAAGGAGTTGGCGGTGAATCCCAGCGGCGCGCCGTCACGGTCATGGCTGGTCACCACGGTGACGCCGGTCATGAAGGTGCCAAAGGCATCGCGCAAAGCGCGCGGGTCAATCTGGGCAGGGGCCATTGGAGTCTCCTTCGTTTGGTCTGGCGCCTCATCAGGGGCGGTTTCACGGCGGTGCAGCCAGCGCGTCAGGCTGGTGGTCACTGCATCAGCGGCGGTAAGATTAACCATATGGCGACCGGGTAGGATTTCCACCTCGCCGTTCTGGGCCAGATCCGCCATAGCGCGTGACATCGCCGGGGTCGAATTAGGGTCGGCATCGCCCGTCAGGGCCAGCAGCGGGCAGGTGATCTGCCCCCATTGGTCAGCGTAGGTTGTATCGCCACGGGCAAAGGCACCATAGGCGGTGGCATAGCCGCCTAGTTCCACCTGCGACAGCCAGTGACCAACCTGGCTGCGGGCGCGCTGCTCGATGGTTGTGTCGCTAAACCAACGTGCCAGCGGGGTCTCTAGGTCAACCTTGCCCGCCTTGATCTCGGCAGCGCGGGCCAGGACGGCTTTGCGGGCGTCATCTGATCGGCGGAAAACGCCGTTCACCAGCGCCACCCGACGTAGCATTTCAGGATGGGTGCAGGCAAAGCCGCCTGCAATCAGCGCCCCCATGGAGTGGCCTGCCAGGTTGACCGGCCCGGTGTTCAGAGCGTTGAGCGCGGCTTTGAGCCAAGTGATGTAATCCGGCAGGTCGGAACCTTCGGGCAGGGGGCTGCTGCCGCCATGGCCGGGCATATCCAGTGCCAGCACACGGTGGCTCTTTGACAGCGCCTCAAGCTGCGGACCCCAGGCGGCGCTTTGCATGCCGACCCCGTGGATCAGCACCAAAGGCTCGCCGCTACCGGCTGCGCGGTAGCTGAGGGTCCCGAAGGGTTCAGACAGCTGCAGGGTTGTCAACGTCATGGCCCAGATCCTTCAGGTCTTGATAGCGATCCCCGATGCGGTGATGTGGGCGGCCACCGATGGAGGCGCCCAGTGCGATGACGATCTCATTAGCTGCTGGGGCATCGGCAACTGAGGTTTGAATCGTCAGGTAGTGCGAGCGACGGCCGCCGTCGTTCTTATCCATCAAGGGGATCATCAGTGGCGCATTGGCCGGGCCACGGGTGTTACAGAAGGCAAGATAGCTTTTGGCGCCCACGGCCTCGCGGTAGTGGTTACCAAAGCGCAGGGTATGGATCAGCGCCGAGGCATGTTCGACCTCACCGTCCAGTCCCACGATTGCGGATTTACCGTAGCCTTCGACCTTGTCGCCGCCGCCCGCGGCATCCAGCACCATCTTGGTAAGCATCTCGCCCAGGCCAGGGGCGCAGTCATGAATTTCCGGCTTCAGATCATCAACAAAACCGCGCCCGGCCCAGGGATTTTTGATCACTGCGATGGCAGCAATCATCTTGAGCGGTGTGGCGGCGTCCTTGCCGCCCTCGATCAGGGTTTCTTCGACGTGAAGCAGGGTTTTTCGAATGACGGCTGGCATGAGGCACCTGAATTGGAATGAAACTGTTAGATTGACTTATGGTATACCATAATCCCGTTAGTCAAGAACCTGTTGTCTTGCAACAAATGCGCTGGTAGTTATGGCCCATGGAAAACCCTGCTTTGGCACAGCTGAAAATCGAACAACCTCCTGCTACGCTTCGTGAAATCGTGCAGGAGAAGATGCGTGAAGCCATTATCTCAGGCCTGTTCTCGCCGGGCGAGCGTCTGGTAGAACGCCCCCTTTGCGACCAGTTGGGGGTGAGCCGAACAGTCATCCGCGAGACGATTCGATATTTGGAAGCCGAGGGGCTGGTGGAGATCCTGCCCAATCGCGGCCCCATAGTGGCGCAGTTGAGCTGGGAAGACGCGCGCCAGATATATGAGATCCGCCGTATGCTCGAGACCGAAGCGGCCATGGCCTGCGCCAGATCCGGATCTACCACTTTGCACGCTGAGTTGCAGGCGGCGCTTTCCGATCTGAAACAGGCCTTTGCGCAGAACGCATCGGAGACCCTGCCCGGTGCCTTGTTCAAGGCCTCGACCGGGTTCTATCAGGTGATGTTTGAGGCCGCGGGTCATCATATCGCCTGGGAGGTGGTCAATCGGCTCAACGGGCGGATTAGCCGGTTGCGGGCGATGACGCTCTCAGCTTCTGAGCGGGCGCAGCCTGGGCTGGTTCACATGCAGGCGATTTGTGACGCCATCGTGGCTGGGGATGCTGCGGCGGCACGACGCGCCGTGGAGACCCATCTGGCGGATGCGTCGGCGGTGGCCGAGCGCCTGCTGTCAGTGGAAGAAAAGGACTAGAGCGATGGCGAAAGCCTATTGGATTGCCCATGTCACTGTGACGGACCCAGAGGCCTATGCTGGCTATCAAGCTGTCGCTCCAGCGGCCTTTCAGCAGTATGGCGCCCGGTTCCTGGCCCGAGGTGGCGCGGCAGAAACCCTGGAGGGCGTAAGCTGGCAGCGCCATGTGGTGATCGAATTCGACAGCCCGAAACAGGCGCATGACTGCTATAATTCCGCTGTGTATAAAGAAGCCCGCGCCCGCCGCGCGGGGGCCTGCGAGGCCAGTATTACCATTGTTGAGGGGTGCTGATTGAGGCTGTGACCTGCGGGCACCACCTGCAGATGTGCTAGATCTCCAGCGAGACCCAGAGTACCTTGGCCTCTTCTTCGCTGGTGGAGACGCAGCCGTGTCCCATGCCGCTATCATAATACACAGAATCTCCGGCGGACATGGGGAGGGGGCGATAGTGCTCGGTGTAGAGTACCAAGTCACCGCTGATCACATACATGAACTCTTCGCCGCGATGGCGCACCCAGCTGTCATATTCAGTGACGTCGCGTGCCTTGATGGTGCTGATATAGGGCAGCATCCGTTTGCTGGTCAGCTCAGTGCATAGCAACTCATGATCATAGGTCTTGGTTTGCTGGTGTTCGCCGCGCCCCGACAGTGTGTAGTCGCGTCGCCCTGAAATACTGCTCTGCGCTGATTGAACAAAGAGTTGTGGTGTTTCCAGTTCTAGCGTCTGCATCAGTCGTCGGATGATCTCAAAACTAGGACGGGTTTGGTTGTTTTCGATCTTGGACAGGGTGGAGCGCCCGATGGCTGCTGCCTTGGCAGCCTCCTCCAATGTCAGGCCCTTTTCCTTACGGGCATCGCGAATCATTTTCCCCAGAACTTCTCCGTCCGGGGCCTCATTTGCCTCGGGCGCGAGACCTGTTTCTTCTGACTGGACGGGTTCCATTCGAGCATTTTCTCCTATTGCATCTGGACCATAGCCTTGATGAGAAGTTCCGTCAAAATTCCCATGAGACTTCTTTTGTTGCTCATAGGGGAAAAGTTTCCTAAAAGATCATAGAGGCGGATCAAGCCGGGGACTGGCAACGCAGGCTCTTGGGTTTGGTATCCTGGCTGACAAGGGATAAAGGTTGCATCCCACCAGCTGTGGTTCTGTGAAACTGATTTCGACAAAGAGGCATCTTGAAATGACCGACGCACCCAAACGCACCCCGCTTTATGACCTGCATGTAGAACTTGGCGGCAAGATGGTTGATTTCGCCGGTTGGGAGATGCCGGTGCAGTACCCTATGGGCATCATGGGAGAGCATAAACAATGTCGGGAAAAGGCCGGGCTGTTTGACGTATCGCATATGGGGCAGGTGATCCTCAAAGGTGCGGATGTTGCGGCTCAATTGGAAAAGATCGCGCCCTCTGCCTTTACCACCTTGAAAGAGGGCAAGGCCCGCTACACGTTCTTCACCAATGACAACGGCGGCATCATGGATGACCTGATCGTCTCCAATGCCGGTGATCATTTCTTTGTCGTGGTGAATGCCTCCATGCGCCATCAGGACATTCCACATATGGCAAAACACCTAGATGGCGTCGAAGTGACCGAGATCTTTGATCGCGCGTTGGTCGCCGTGCAGGGTCCTACTGCGGAAAATGTTGTGGGTGATCTGTGCCCCGCTGCCCGTGACATGAAATTCATGGAAACCCTGGTGGCCGAAATCGAGGGTGTCGAATGCCGTATCTCGCGCCTCGGCTACACCGGCGAAGACGGCTATGAAATCTCGATCCCCGAAGACAAATCGGTTGAGATCACCCGGGCTTTCCTGGCCCACCCGGATTGTGAGCCCGCAGGTCTGGGCGCGCGCGATTCTCTGCGGCTGGAGGCTGGTCTTTGCCTCTATGGCAATGACATCGATAACGACACATCCCCGGTGGAGGCATCGCTGACCTGGGCGATGCAGAAGCGTCGCCGCGAAGAAGGTGGCTTTCCTGGTGCGGCGCGTATTCAGAAAGAACTGACCGAGGGCGCTGGACGCAAACTGGTGGGCATCAAACCGCTTGGGCGTGCGCCGGCCCGCCAGGGCGTTGAGGTTCACTGTGCTGAAGGCATCCCGATTGGATCCATTACCTCAGGTGGCTTTGGACCAACCGTGGGTGGCCCTGTGGCCATGGGCTATGTCGCTGCCGGACATGGCACTCCCGGCGAGCAGGTTAACCTGATTATTCGCGGCAAAGCGCAGCCAGCAGAAATTGTTGCGCTGCCCTTTGTTACTCAGAACTACAAGCGCTGAAATCAAACATCAGATTGGGGAGGAGTCGCAGATGACCACCTATTATTCCGAAGAACATGAATGGATCACCGTTGCGGGAGATGTCGCCATGCTCGGCATTACCCAACATGCTGCAGATCAGTTGGGGGAAATTGTCTTTTGCGAACAGAAGGAGGCAGGCGATACCTTTGAAAAAGGCGACGAGATTGGTGTGATTGAATCCGTCAAAGCGGCTTCGGAAATCTATGCGCCACTGGATGGCGAGGTGATTGCCGCAAACGAGACCCTTGCTGATACCCCTGGAGCCTTGAACGAAAACCCAGAGGGCGAGGCCTGGATTTATAAGATCAAACTGGCGGATGTCGCTCAGCTCGATGAGCTGATGGATCTAGATGGCTACAAAGCCCTGATCGGCTGATCTTTTCGGGACCGGCCAGATCCGGTCCCTCTGTTTCATCTTTCCCTAAATATTCCCGCCGGAGGCTCCCACAGATCCGGCCGGATGTTCCCCCTCCACAGGAGCGCCGCAGATGGCCTTTAAACTGACCGATTACGAAGCCTATGACTTCGCCAACCGTCGCCACATTGGTCCCTCGCCCAAGGAAATGGCCGAGATGCTCAAGGTGATTGGTTTCAAGACCTTGGATGATCTGATTGACGCGACAGTGCCAGCCGCTATCCGCCAGCAGGACCCGCTAGACTGGGGGCCAGCCATGACTGAGCGCGACGCCCTGTTTCATATGAAAGAGGTGGCGGGCCAGAACAAGGTGCTGACCTCGCTGATTGGTCAGGGCTATTATGGCACTTCGACCCCGGCGCCGATCCTGCGCAACATTTTGGAAAACCCTGCTTGGTATACAGCCTATACGCCCTATCAGCCCGAAATCTCTCAGGGTCGCCTTGAGGCGCTGTTGAACTATCAGACCATGGTCAGCGATCTGACGGGCATGGATATCGCCAATGCCTCGCTGCTGGATGAGGCCACCGCCGCCGCCGAGGCCATGGCCATGGCACACCGCGGGTCCCGGTCCAAGGCGAATAACGCGGCCTTCTTTGTGGACCAGAACTGCCACGCGCAGACCATTGCGGTGATCAAGACCCGCGCGGAACCTCTTGGTATTGATGTTGTGGTTGCTGATCCCGATGAGCTGGAGGCGGGTGCCGTCTTTGGCGCGATTTTCCAGTATCCTGGAACCTATGGCCATGTGCGTGATTTCACTGACGAGATCAAAGCCCTGCATGACCACAAAGGTATCGCTGTGGTCGCGGCTGATATCCTGTCGCTGGCGCTGCTGAAATCTCCCGGTGAAATGGGGGCAGATATTGCCATTGGGTCGACTCAGCGCTTTGGCGTCCCTATGGGCTATGGGGGCCCACACGCTGCCTATATGGCCACCACGGATAAGCTCAAGCGTGCTATGCCTGGCCGCATTATCGGTGTTTCTATCGATAGTCGTGGCAACAAGGCCTACCGCCTGGCGCTGCAAACCCGCGAGCAGCATATTCGCCGGGAAAAGGCCAATTCCAACGTGTGCACCGCGCAGGCGCTGCTGGCTGTCATGGCCTCCATGTATGCGGTTTATCACGGGCCCGATGGCATCAAGGCTATTGCTCAGTCGGTGCACCGCAAGACCTCGCGTCTCGCGGCCGGTCTGGAAGAGCACGGCTTTACTGTCGAGCCTGCAGTCTTTTTTGACACCATCACGGTTGAGGTGGGCCCGCTGCAACAGACCGTTATGGAAGCTGCCGTTGCTCGTGGCATCAACCTGCGCAAGGTTGGCGAGACCAAGGTTGGCATCAGTCTGGACGAGCAAACCCGGGCGGAAACCATTGAGGCCGTTTGGGCCGCCTTTGGGATTACCAAAACGGACGACAGCTCCAATAAACAGTATCGCTTGCCGGACTATGCGCTGCGGGAAAGCGAATATCTGACCCATCCGATTTTTCATAAGAACCGGGCTGAGGCAGAAATTACTCGCTATATGCGTCGCCTGGCAGACCGTGATCTGGCGCTGGATCGTTCAATGATCCCATTGGGCTCCTGTACCATGAAACTGAACGCCACGGTTGAGATGATCCCGGTCACCTGGCCCGAGTTTGGCAACTTGCACCCCTTCTGCCCCAAAGATCAGGCGCTGGGTTACCACGCAATGATCGACGATTTGAATGACAAGCTGTGCCAGATCACTGGCTATGATGCGATTTCCCAGCAACCCAACTCGGGTGCGCAGGGGGAATATGCCGGGCTGTTGACCATTCGCAACTATCATACGGCGCGGGGTGAAGCACATCGCAACGTTTGCCTGATCCCAACCTCGGCCCATGGCACCAACCCCGCCTCAGCCCAGATGGTGGGCTATAAGGTGGTTCCGGTTGTTGCCGATGACGAAGGCAACATCGATGTGGCTGATTTCCGCGCGAAGGCTGAAAAACACTCAGACAATCTTGCCGCCTGCATGATCACCTACCCCTCGACCCATGGTGTATTTGAAGACACCGTGCAGGAGGTCTGTGACATCACCCATGAGCACGGCGGTCAGGTCTATATTGATGGCGCCAATATGAACGCCATGGTGGGTCTCGCCCAACCCGGTAAGATTGGCGGTGATGTCAGCCACCTGAACCTGCACAAGACCTTTTGCATTCCCCATGGCGGCGGCGGTCCCGGCATGGGTCCCATTGGCGTTAAATCTCATCTGACCGAGCACCTACCGGGGCACCCCGAATATGGCTCTGCCGTTGGACCGGTCTCGGCTGCGCCCTTTGGATCGCCTTCGATTCTGCCGGTCTCTTGGGCTTACATTCTGCTCATGGGCGGCGAGGGTCTGACACAGGCCACCAAGGTCGCAATTCTGAATGCAAACTACATCGCCGCCCGCCTGAAGGAGGCCTACGGCATCCTTTATACTTCCTCGACCGGTCGGGTCGCGCATGAGTGTATTCTAGACACCCGCGCCCTGAACGAAGAAGGCGGTATCAGCGTGGATGATGTGGCCAAGCGTCTGGTGGATTCAGGCTTTCACGCGCCAACGATGAGCTGGCCTGTGGCAGGCACGCTGATGGTTGAACCCACTGAATCTGAACCCAAGGACGAGCTGGACCGTTTTTGCGACGCCATGCTGTCGATCCGGGCTGAGGCCCAGGAGGTGATTGACGGCAAAATTGATCCGGAGAACAACCCACTGAAAAACGCGCCCCATACGGTGCGCGATCTGGTGGGCGACTGGGATCGGCCCTATAGCCGCGAAGCCGCCTGCTTCCCTCCGGGTTCCTTGGGGGTGGATAAATACTGGTCGCCAGTGAATCGGGTAGATAACGCCTACGGGGATCGCAACTTGATTTGTACCTGCCCGCCCATGTCCGATTACGAGGACGCAGGCGATCTGTAAGACTTGGTGCTTGCGATTACTCCCCTGTCCCGCCCATGGCGGGGCAGGTCTTGCCTTTGTTGCAGGGCATTGTTGAATTCTAGGTTGGTCCGTCTTTCTGAAAAAACCTCTTGAACCTCTAGCAGCTGGAGGTCCTATCTAGGGGAGGTCTTTCAAATCATAAGGCCCGACAATGTCCCAAGATCAGCTTTCCTCTGTGCTGGAGAACAGCAAAACACCGACCGAGAACAAGGCACCCACGGCGCAGATCACCTGCTCTGCGCCAGAAGCAGGCTGCTGTGGTAGCGCCGTTGACGTTCCGGTTCTAGCCTCCAATCAGCTGACAACGGGGCGTAGTTTTCGGGTCAATGGGCTTGATTGTGCAGAAGAAGTCGCCATTTTGAATCGGGCCCTTGGTCCTGCAGTGGGCGGGGCAGAGCATCTGGGTTTTGATGTGTTGAACGGGCGCATGACGCTCCTGACCTCAGCGACGCCGATTGAGGATGCAGAGGTTTTGCAATTGGTCGCCAAGACCGGTATGAGAGCAAGCCTGTGGGATCCGCAAAATGCGGAGGCCGACCAGGCAGCGCATCTAATTCGCCAAAAACGCTTTACCAGTGCCAGCGCCATCTTTTGGGGGGCGGGGCTGGCCTGGCACATTGGCCATACCGGGGCGGCAGGGCTGGGGCAGCTTTTTTCTGGCCATAGCGGTTTACCGGTGCCGGTGGCGGAACGCGGGCTCTTTTTGATCGCAGTCTTGCTGGGCGTCTGGTTGGTGCTGCCAAAGGCCTGGTACGCACTGCGGAACTTTGCGCCGGATATGAACCTTTTGATGGTGGTGGCCGTCGCGGGTGCGATTGCGCTGGGAGAGTATTTTGAGGCGGCAACGGTGGCCTTTTTCTTTGCTCTGTCCCTGACGTTGGAATCCTGGAGCGTTGGACGGGCGCGCAACGCCGTGTCCAGCCTGCTCAATCTGGCGCCACCGATTGCCCGGCTGGTTCGGGACGACGGTGGCGAGGTCGATGTGCCTGCCGCTGAGGTGCAGATTGGGCAGAGATTTGTCCTGCGTGGTGGTGATCGTATTCCAATTGACGGGCGGGTTGTCGCGGGCACAGGTGCGGTGGATCAGGCGCCGATTACGGGGGAGAGTGCTTTGGTCACCAAAGAGCCCGGCGATGAGGTCTACGCTGGGACGCTCAATGGCGACGGCAGCTTGACAGTGGAGGCAACTAAACTGGCCAGTGACACGGTTCTGGCCAAGATCATCCGCATGGTGGGAGATGCCCATGCGCGCCGCGCACCTGTGGAGCAATGGGTGAGCAAATTTGCACGCATTTATACGCCCACGGTTTTGGGGATGGCCATTGTTCTGGCTTGTCTGCCACCGCTCTTGGTAGGCGGAGAGTGGGGTTTCTGGGTCTACAACGCGCTGGTCTTACTGGTAATTGCCTGCCCCTGTGCCCTAGTGATTTCGACTCCGGTTTCGATAGTGGCTTCTCTTGCGGCAGCGGCCCGTGCGGGGGTTTTGATCAAAGGGGGCGCCTATGTCGAAGCCCCGGGAAAACTGGAGGCCATAGCGCTGGACAAGACCGGCACATTGACCGAAGGCCGACCAGAGGTTGCCGGAATCTACCCATTTGGCAACACCGATGAAACCGGGCTGTTGCAAGCCGCTGCAGCACTGGAGGCCCGAGCGTCTCACCCTCTGGCGCTGGCGATACTGGCAAAGGCAAGGTCTGAGGGGCTCTCGATTGAGGTGGCCAGGGAGTGTCGCAGCGTACCAGGGCGTGGGATCGAGGGCCTGCAGAGCGAGCGCAATATCTGGCTTGGTTCACCGCGGTTTGCGGCGGAAAAGGGATTTGCCGAAGCGCTGCCCGTGGCGCGGATGGCGCAGATCGAGGCGAGTGGTGCCACACTTGTGGTGGTGGGAGATACCACGGGTCCCCTGGGGTTGATTGCGTTGCGCGATAGACTGCGACCCGGCGCACGTAAGGTCATCGCCGCCCTGCATGACCTTGGTGTGAAACAGGTGGTGATGCTCACCGGCGACAATGCGGCGGTGGCACAAAGTGTTGCGCAGGACACAGGGATCGATGCGGTCCGGTCGGGGCTGCTGCCAGCAGACAAGCTCACTTATGTCGAAGCGCTCACAGAGCGTTATAAGATGGTTGCGATGATGGGCGACGGGATCAACGATGCCCCTGCTATGGGGCGGGCGCATTTCGCTGTGGCGATGGGGGCTGTGGGCTCAGATGTGGCGATCGAGACAGCTGATATCGCCTTGATGAGCGATGATATCAGCCGTCTGCCCTGGTTGATCGCCCATTCGCGCCGAACCATGGCGGTGATCCACCAGAATATTGGGCTATCGCTGGTAACCAAGTTGGCGTTCGCACTGGCGACCGCCTTTGGCTTGGCCTCTATGTGGGGAGCAATTGCTGCCGATGTGGGTGTTTCGCTCTTGGTGGTTGGCAATGCCTTACGGCTGCTTAAGGGCAAGGAGATTTGAAATGCTGACTATTGGCACCCTGGCAAAACGCACTGGAACTAAGGTGCAGACCATTCGCTACTATGAAACCATTGGCCTGATGCCAGAACCTGAGCGCTCGCTGGGCGGGCAACGGCGCTATGGCCAAGCAGAGCTGGACCGGCTGAGTTTTGTCCGGCACGGGCGGCAACTGGGGTTTTCGCTGGAGGCCATTCGCGAGTTGCTGAATTTGGCGGATAACCCATCACAACCCTGTGCCGATGCAGATTCCATTGCACAGCGACAGTTGAAACAGGTCGAAGACCGCATCGCAAGATTGCAGGTGCTACAGCTTGAGCTGAAGCGAATGATTAGTGATTGCACCCACCATTCGGTCGCAGAATGCCGGGTGCTGGAGGTGCTGCGCGACCACTCCGAGTGCTTGACGGACCACGATCAGATAGGCGCATGACCCTGGCCTGCAATTTGCCTAATCCTGTGGCGTAGTGCCTGTTGGCAACTGATTGGTCTCTTTCTCAATGTTCAATTGCTGCCCAATCCATGCGGCGAACATCTTTATCATCTCCAAATCGCCGGTTTCAAACGGATGGCGCGCTTCGGGAGAGGTGAAGTTCAGAGTGCCAAACGGTTGGCCATCTACAATCAGAGGTACCCCGATATAGGTTTCCAACAGGAACAGATCATAGCAGGGGTGGCTGGCAAATTGCGATTGTTTGGCAGAATGGCAGGCCAGAGGGCCATCGCCTGCCAGCATTTCAGAGCAATAGGTGTCGCCGAGCGGGAAGCTGGTGCCGCGTGGGATCTCTACCAGATCCGATTGACTGTAGAGAATGGTATAGGTGTCCTCACGCACCCAGCTCACAATTGCGGAATCCGTTTGGAAATGCTCACAGCCAAGCTTCAGTATGGAGTTGATTTTCGCTGTGTGACACATCTCCTGATCCGTAGAGATATGGAACAGTTTATGCAGCAGCTCTTCGATGGCGCGGGTTTTGGAGATATCTTTGATAATCGCAAAGTATCCCAAAACGGCCCCGCTATTGTCACGGATCGGGCCGCCGGTGGTCTGGGTTAGGAAGGTTTTGCCGTTCTTACGCCGATACCGCATCTCGTAATTGTGATCAGCTTCGGTACTGTCAGGAGTAAAACGGTTGCGGCCCTGTTCCATGTAGTTTTCTGGATCAGCATAGAGGTTTTTAGTGACCTCACCCACCATTTCTTCGTGCGCATATCCGAACAGGAGCTCAAAGGCGGGGTTGACCCAGGTGATGCGTCGATCTGCATCCGCAACAATTACGGCGTCGGGGAGATCGCGAAACAAATTCGGGAGTTGAATGGCACCCATGGAAATGCCCGTAGGCTCACTCATTTCCTGTGCCACTTGTGGCCTCGTGCTGACCCTCACGTCATTCATGCGCCCTTCCCCCCCATTCTAGGTCGTTCATTTTATTCGTTGGTAGTGACTTTGGTGCCTGCGTCGTTGCGAGATTAGAAGTGAGGGTAAACCACTTAAAATTCAGACGCATAAATCGAAAAACGCTCAAAATCCGGCAGAACGCTGAAATTGCCCCAATCGAGCACATAAAAAAACTATCTGAAACATGCATAAAATTTTGTCAGCAGTGCAACAAAAAATTCGTTTAGTTGCATTGCCTTGAGTGTACTCGTCTTATGGCTGGGAACGCTCAGACGCTACGCCCGCCGTGATGGGCTTCGCCGCGTTCACGGGCGAGACGCATCTGTTTCTGCCGCTCGCGGAAACGGGCCTTATCTGCCTCTGAGGTTTCATCAATGCACTGGTAGCAAGATACCCCCATTTCAAAGGAGGGAAGCAGTTTGTCCTTAGGCAGGATGGGGCGGCGGCAGCCGTGGCAGAGCTCATGTGGGCCCTCAACCAAGCCGTGACCAACGGAGACCCGGTTGTCAAAGACAAAGCACTCGCCTTGCCAGCTGCTGTCCTCTGGCGGCATTTCTTCCAGATAGCGCAGAATGCCCCCCTTGAGGTGGTAGACATCCTCTACGCCTTGGCTCAGCAGATAGTTCGTCGATTTTTCGCAGCGAATGCCGCCGGTGCAAAACATTGCCACACGTTTGTTGTGGAACCGATCCTTGTTGGCCTGCCACCAGGCGGGGAAGTCGCGGAAACTGGCGGTTTCAGGGTCGATTGCACCTTCAAAAGTACCAATCTGCACTTCGTAATCATTGCGCGTATCGATGACGGCAACATCCTCGGCGCGGATCAGCGCGTTCCAGTCTTCGGGCTCGACATAATGGCCAACGCTGGCCTTGGGATCGACATCGGGTTGCCCCATGGTGACGATCTCTTTTTTCAGGCGGACCTTGATCTTGCCAAAGGGCGGATGATCGCTAAAGGCCTCTTTCCAGGCCAGATCCGCGCAGCCGGGCAGCGATTTGATGTGGTCAAGAACGGCCTTAATCCCGGCCTCTGGGCCCGCAATGGTGCCATTGATCCCTTCCTGCGCCAGGAGCAGAGAGCCAGTTACTTCTTGCTGCAGGCAAAGCTCCAGCAGCGCCGGCTTCAGAGCGGCGGGATCAGCGAAACGGGTGAAGTGATAAAGAGCAGCGATTTTGTACATGCTGCGCCCTTAGAACGCTGTGTTGCATTTTTCAAGGAAAACCCAATCGGGCAGGGTGTTTTGCATCCGTTTTCCGCCTTTGCTCTTGTGTCCTCGTGACTTTTATCCAGTGTTGCATGCGGGGATTGTTTCCTTTTTGCAAAGGAGCCAGCCACCATGCCTCAAAACACGTGGAGAAGCAAAGATGACGCAGGCCCTGATCGTAGTTGACGTGCAAAACGATTTTTGCCCGGGAGGGGCTCTTGCAGTTCCCGGGGGCGATGAGGTTGTTGGGCCCATCAATAAGATGATGGAGGGGTTTGAAACCGTTATCCTGACGCAGGACTGGCACCCGGAGGGGCATTCTTCCTTTGCCAGTTCGCATCCCGACATGTCTCCGTTAGAGACCCTCGAAATGAGTTATGGTACCCAGGTTCTATGGCCGGATCATTGTGTCCAAGGCAGTCGGGGGGCTGCGTTCCACCCTGCGCTTGATGTAAGTGGCGATCTGATCATCCGCAAAGGTTTTCGACCCGCAATTGACAGCTATTCGGCCTTCTTTGAGAATGATCAACAGACTCCAACCGGCCTGGAAGGCTATCTCCGATCTCGTGGGATATCCGAGCTGACGTTTGTTGGGTTGGCTACCGATTTTTGCGTCGCTTTTTCGGCGCTTGATGCCGCTAGGTTGGGGTTTCAGGCCAGGGTTGAGCTTGCCGCGTGTCGAGGCATAGATCTGGGGGGATCATTGGCCAAGTCTTTAACAGATATGCAGGCGGCTGGGGTGCAGGTCCACCAAGGCTGAGGACCAAAAATGGCTGGACGCAATTCCCTTCCTTTTCGCTCTGTTTTAGGGATTTTGAAAGAGTGGACTGGTTATGTTTGGCTGATTGCGCGGAGGCAACAGCGACGTATGACGACCCAAGGAAAGTCTGGAACGGGCCCGCTGGCCCAGCACCATGACCGATATAGTCTGGATGGGTTGTTCCTGCGGTATCTACGCGGGCAAATCAGGATATTCTGGCCCCGCATCGGATTTGTTGCACTGGTGAGCTTGGTCTTGGGGTTTGTTGTTTCGCCGCTGGCGGGGGTCCTTGGGATGACCGTGGCGAGCACTGCAGAAGTCATTGATGGTCTCTACCTGCGCTATGCGCGGCGCAAGGTACAACAGGGCGCCGACACTAGGGCGTTGCGGATTGTCAGCACGATCACAGCCCTGTTGCATGGAACTGCCTTTGCCGTTGGCGCAGCGACGCCGTTTTGGGTTGCGCCTCTGTTTGGCGGTGGTGGGCAGCAAGCCGTCGACCCTGTTTTTACTGTAGGCCTTTTGGCTGGCGGTGCGATCAATGCTGGTCTGACCTATCCTTTTCACAAACCTGCAGCACTTGTGCGCCTATGCGCCTATGCCCTTACTCCTATCCTTATTTTGGCAACGGGGAGGATTAGCTATGATGACATGGGCTTTCACCTCCAACTGGCAGGTCTTTTGATTCTCTATGGGGCGCTGATCTGGCATTTGACATTTGTTGTCCGCAGTTTTTCTCGCATCCGTAGCATAATGTTGACGCAGGCCCTGCAACAGCAAGAGCTGGAAGGTGCCTACCAACGCTTGCTTTCGCAGCAGGTTGAGGCCAAGAGACTGGCCTTGGTGGCACGCCACGCCAATGACAGTGTCTTGCTCATCGACCAAAACAACAAGGTTCAATGGGTGAACGAGGCCTTTACCCGGATTACCGGATACAGCTTTGAAGAAATTCAGGGGCGGGAACCTGGTGAGTTGTTGAACCATCCAGAGACCAATCAAGATACTCTCGACAAGTTGCTAGAGGGACGACGGGCCAGGCAGCCTTTTAGGTTGGAGATTTTGAACCGCCACAAAGACGGTCATGATGTCTGGTTGGAGACAAACCAGGTTCCTATACTGGGCAACCAGGGGGGGGAAATGTCGTATATCGCCATTGAGCGCGACATGACAGCGGCCAAACAAAATGCCCAACAATTAGAAGAAGCACGTCGCGCTGCCGAAGAAGGCGGGCGCGCCAAATCGGATTTCCTTGCCACTATGAGCCATGAAATTCGCACCCCCATGAATGGGGTTATCGGGATGGCGCAATTGTTGGAGGAAACCGATCTTGATGGCGACCAACAGCTCTATACCAACACGATCCTCAGCTCTGCCAAGACCCTGTTGGCGCTGATCAACGATATCCTGGATCTGTCAAAATTGGACGCGGGGCAGATCTCGCTCAACCCGTGCAATTTTGACCTGCATCAGTGTTTGGACGAGACAATTCAGTTGCTCCGTACTCAGGCCGAAGCCAAGGGGTTGACGCTGGAAGTCGAGCGTGATGCAGGTCTGCCGCGTTATCTGATAGGAGATGATCACCGGCTGCGGCAAATTTTGAATAACTTGGTCGGAAATGCGATTAAGTTTACGGAAAAAGGCAGGGTAAAGGTCTCGGTAGAAATAGAACCAGCCCAGGATGGCGGGGTTCTATTGAACTGCGCGATCAGTGACACAGGTATTGGCATTCCAAAAGATATGCTCACAGGTATCTTCGAGCGCTTCTCACAGGCCGATGCCGCGATCAGCCGCCGGTTTGGCGGCTCGGGCCTTGGCTTGGCCATATCCAGACGCTTGGCTGAGGCCATGGGAGGACGTATTACGGTCACCTCCGAAATCGGCTATGGCTCTTGTTTTACCCTCGCCCTGCCCTTTGCTTTGGGCAGCACTGCAGAGGCAACGGTCGTGCCCAATCAAGAACCCAAAGGGGGTAATGACGGGCTGTCAGGGGAGCGGATCCTGGTGGCTGAAGACAACCGAGTGAATCGACTATTAATCCAAAAGTTCCTCAAAGACGCGTCTGTTGAACTGGAATTTGCCCATGACGGCGCTGAGGCGGTGGACAAAGCAAAGCTGTTTAGGCCGGATATAATATTGATGGATATCAGTATGCCGGTCATGGATGGATTGGAGGCAACACGTATCATTCGCGCCTCAGGGCAGTCGCAGCCTGTAATCGTTGCTTTGACAGCGAATGCATTTGATTCAGATCGTGAAGCCTGTCTGGCAGCGGGCATGAATGAATTTGTGACAAAACCAATCTCCAAAAGCCAGCTGTTGGAGGTTCTTGCCAGTTTTTCTGACCCAGAGGGCGTTCAATTGACTGGGTAGAGGAGACAGGGGCCGTTTCGGCCGAATGACAGGAGGGGCCTCGCGCGCAGGTCGTGTTCGCAAAGGTCTGAAGTGTTTTAGCACAGAGGAGTGAACTGGCTCTGCCTTGGCTTGCTCTGGCTGGTTGGCTGTCCTATCAAGTTGTGACCCAACTTGCATGAGGCCGCCGGTGGATATCGCAACCCGCGTCTACAATCACAAATGGAAGATCGATCCAATCATCCGTTCGTTGATTGATACGGACTTTTATAAGCTGCTGATGTGCCAATCAGTGTTCCGCAATAAGCCAGAGACCGAGGTCACCTTCTCGCTGATCAACCGGTCTACCACGGTGCCGCTGGCGCGCTTGATTGATGAGGGGGAGCTGCGGGAGCAGCTGGATCATATCCGCTCTCTCTCATTGTCGCGTGGTGAAAGCACCTGGTTGCGCGGCAATACCTTTTACGGCAAACGCCAGATGTTTCGCCCCGATTTTATGGAATGGTTCGAGAACCTGCGCCTACCTGCCTATCATCTAGAGCGCGTCGGCGATCAGTATGAGCTGACCTTTGAAGGCAAGTGGCATGAAGTGATGCTCTGGGAGATATCGGCCCTGGCCGTTCTGATGGAGCTGCGCTCACGCGCCGTCTTGAACGACATGGGTCGTTTTGAACTTCAGGTGCTCTATGCCCGGGCCATGACGCGGGTCTGGGAAAAGATCGAACAGCTGCGTGACATTGATGGGCTTAGTATCGCCGATTTTGGCACCCGCCGTCGCCATGGTTTTCTCTGGCAGGATTGGTGTGTTCAGGCGATGCGCGAAGGCTTGGGGGATAAATTTACCGGAACCTCAAACTGTCTGATTGCCATGCGCCGCGAAGTTGAGGCGATTGGCACCAATGCCCATGAGCTGCCGATGGTCTACTCAGCACTGGCTGAGGATGATGCCTCTCTCGCGCGGGCGCCCTATGACGTGTTGTCCGACTGGCATGACGAACACGAGGGCAACCTACGGATCATCCTGCCCGACACTTATGGAACCCAGGGCTTTCTTGATCATGCGCCAGACTGGCTGGCGGGGTGGACTGGCATCCGCATTGATAGCGGCGATCCAGCCTTGGGGGCTGAAGTCGCGATCAAATGGTGGCAGGAGCGCGGCGAAGATCCGCGACAAAAGCGGGTCATCTTCTCGGACGGGTTGGACGTTGAAAAAATCGCCGAACTGCACCGCCAGTTCGCGGGGCGAACCAAAGTTTCCTTTGGTTGGGGCACCCTGCTGACCAATGATTTCCGTGGGTTGGTGCCTGATGATGGACTGGCGCCCTTTTCGCTGGTCTGCAAGGCTATTTCGGCCAATGGAAAACCAACGGTGAAACTGTCCGATAACCCAGAAAAGGCTATGGGGCCTGCATCAGAGATCGCCCGTTACAAGCGCGTCTTTGGGGTTGGCGAGCAGGATCGCATTGATGTCGTGGTCTAGATTTCCTGTAGCTATTGGTGCTCACCGCGCTAGCGCGCGGTGAGGCCTTTGTCGGGAATATTTGGAGAAGGTGAAAGGGGCGGGGCCTACCTGCCACTTCGGGCTCCACATGTGAGCTGCCCTCTGTTCGGGTTTGAGCGTTTCATTTGGCCAGAAATATCCTGGTAGAGGTCTGCTTGAGCCCCCTTCGCTGGTCTTAACCGTGGTGCGCCGCGACTGTTTTGAGCTGTGAAAACCCATAAAGCGCCTCAAACCCCTTTTCGCGCCCATGGCCGGATTTTCCCACACCACCAAAGGGTAATTCTACACCACCACCGGCGCCATAATTGTTCAAAAACACCTGTCCTGCGCGCAGTTTTTTGGCCAGCCGCATCTGTCGGGCACCATCGCGGGTCCAGACGCTAGCAACGAGGCCAAACGCAGTGGAATTGGCGATTTGCAGCGCCTCTTCCTCACTGTCAAAGGGGATAAGCACCTGAACCGGACCAAAGATCTCTTCCTGGGCCAATGCGTGATCAGCTGGAACATCGGCAAAGAGCGTTGGGCGTACATAGGCACCCTGCGCTGGGGCATGATCAACCAGCCTCCCCTGAGCTGCGATATCGAGGTCTGCACCTTTGGCAAGAAACCCTTCCACAATCTCTTTCTGCCGGTTTGAGATCAATGGCCCAAGTCGCAGATCCTCGGCGGCAGGGCCAACAGTCAGCGCCGCATAAGACTCTGACATCCGCGACTTGACCTGCTCATAGACGGTTCGCTGTACCAGGATACGCGAGGAGGCAGAGCAGGTTTGCCCGGCGTTTTGAATGCCGGCATTGACCAGAAAGGGCAGAGCGGCATCCAGGTCAGCATCGTCAAAGACCAACTGCGGGGATTTGCCTCCCAGTTCCAGTGTGACTGGCACAACGTTCTTACCTGCCGCTTGCTGCACCAGGGCTCCGGTGGCCACAGATCCCGTGAAGGAAATATGATGTACACCGGTGTGAGCGGTCAGTGCTGCGCCCGCCTCGGCGCCGATGCCAGGCACCACATTCAGGGCACCGGCGGGCAACCCGGCTTCCTGAGCGATATGGGCAAAGGCCAGCGCGGTTAAGCACGCCTCTTCGGCGGGTTTGAGCACACAGGCATTGCCCATGGCCAGCGCTGCCCCGACGGAACGGCCAATGATCTGCATGGGGTAGTTCCAAGGCACGATATGGCCGGTGACCCCGTGGGGTTCACGCAGCGTATAGACAGTATATCCATCCAGATAGGGAATGGTTTCGCCATGCACCTTATCCGCTGCGCCGCCGTAGAATTCGCAGTAACGCGCCAGCGCCACGGCATCTGCCCGTGCCTGGGTCAGAGGCTTGCCCACATCACGGACTTCCAGTGCCGCCAGATCGTCGACCCGTTCCAGTACCAGCTGGCCAATACGGGTCAGAATACGACCACGCTCCAGCGCGGTCATCCGGCCCCACCCCCCAGAGAGAGCCGCTTCGGCGGCCTGAACTGCGGCGTCAATATCTGCGGCGCCCCCGCGCGCGATCTGGCACAGGTCGCTGCCATCTGAAGGATCCACCAGCGGCAGTGTTTGGCCGCTCTGTGCAGGCTGCCAGCTACCGCCAATCAGGCACAGGCTGGGATCGAACCAATTTGGCGTCGCATTATCTGTTTGTGGATTAGGCATTTTCGGGTCCTGCAATGTCGAAGGTATAGCTTTTGGTCTGATGTTCGGTA
>CAJXIL010000061.1 GCA_913054455.1 uncultured Roseobacter sp. | reverse complement strand
GCGCCCACTGAACGCCCGGTTGCGGGTTATGTGATGGGGGCTGATGTCGCAGGTGTCCTGCGCTCTGTCAAGATCATGTCACGGCGGTGATGGTGGAAAGGGCAGGGAGCGCGAGGGACCAACCCCTCGCGCTCCCCAGGACATTTTAGCCAAATGAAGAGCAGAGCGCGCCTACTGCACCTCAGGCGCAGGAACACCTTGGCGGATCAATTGGGAATAGTCTTGGGAGAGCCCATGCGCCTGTGCGCGGACGGTGATGCGGCCCTTTTCACTCAGCTCTGCCAGGGGCAGGCGGCTGTCGAGAACGCCTGCCTCATAGGCATAGGCTGGGAGGTAGCCATTGGCCATAATGCGCCAGTCCAGGGGGACTTCGCCTGTGATTGTACGGATCATTTGCAGCACCACGGTGGTGCAATTGGTGAAGGCCGAATTGTACCATTGTGGCTGCTGGGCCAATTGATTGGCTGCCACTACATATTGCAGCAAGAGGGCGCGTGCCGTTTGCGGGCTGGTGTTGGTGCGGTAAAGATAGACATCTTCGCCGCGTGCATTTGTGCGTGTGCCCAGTACATCGCGCTCATCTGCGGCTATAAGCGCGAGGGTATTGCTTTTGAAGAGATCGGCGACGGGGGAGAAACTGCCATCGATCTGGCGTCGGACTTCTACCGACCAGGCGAGCTGATCACCGCTAGAAAAGCCGAAGCTGATGATCATATGGGCAATGGTTTTGCCAGACCAATGGGACATGAAGAGGTCTACACGTTCCAACTGGTCTAGATCGTAGCTTCGGCTGATCCAGTTTGCATCAAAATCCGACGGGCTGCGCCAGGTGAAATTGCGAATGTTCTCGAGTCTGAGGGTGGAGCCGGTGAGCTCACCCGTGACCTGTTGCGCGACATCCGGAGCCCAGTTTCCTGTGGTGGGTGGCGTGAGGCTCGTCCACCAGGTGAGTACCGTTGCCAGCGCCAGACAATAGGTAGCAAGGGCGCGCAAGCGGCGCGGTTGGAAAAGGCCTCGCAGCACCATGAGGGCCAAAAGGGCAAAACCGGTGGCCACTGCAATGCGGGTAAAGGTGCCAAAGGGCAGGCGATACCAAAGGGCAAGAGAGGCCCAGCAAGCGGAGAGGGCAATCGTCAGGCAGAGCACAGCAAGTCCACTGCGGTAGAGTATCTGAGTCATAATGGATCCCTGAGGTGTCGCTGGCAATCTAGTGTTACTTAGAATCTGTACGAGGGGGGAGCAAGTCTGGCGGCAGCGCAGGCCATCGCGCCGCAGAGGGGACGGAAGCGATTTGACAATTGCAGTGCAGCGTTTGGCGTGACACATCTGGAGCCAAAGCGGGAGGCAAAGAAATGGCGACAACGAAGTTTTTGGAGACCGAGCAGGGGCGTTCTATCGCCTATCACTTTCACAGTGGACGCGGACCAACAGTGGTGTTCTTGGGGGGGCTCAAATCTGACATGGAGGGGACCAAAGCGGTCCACCTGGAAGCTTGGTCCCAGGCCGCTGGATTAGCTTTTCTGCGATTTGATTATTCCGGTCACGGAGAGAGTTCTGGGTCTTTTGAACAAGGCTGCATTGGCGATTGGCACGAGGATACGCTGGCTGCAGTTTCCGCTTTAACCACTGGGCCTTTGCTGATTGTTGGCTCCTCCATGGGGGGGTGGCAGGCCTTGTTGTTGGCCAAGGCTATGCCAGAGCGTATTCAAGGTATGGTGACCATTGCTGCTGCACCTGATTTCACGGAAGATGGCTATTGGGCAAGTTTCAGCGAGGCTCAAAAGGCGGCGTTGGAGGCTCAGGGCTATGTTGAGCTGCCAAGTGATTACATGGAGCCCTACCGCATCAGCAAGGCAATGATTGAGGACGGGCGTAAACGTTTGGTTCTACGCACGCCGCTTGATTTGCCTTTCCCGGTGCGCTGTTTGCAGGGGACGGCGGATACTGCCGTTACGACGGAGACGGCATTGCGGCTGATGCAACATGCAACCTGCCAAGACATGCGGTTGAACCTAGTGAAGGATGCGGATCATCGGTTCTCTGATGAGGCCTGTCTGCGCTTGATTGAAGCCGCCATAACAGAGCTTCTGTAGGCGCTTAGCCTCTTGAGGTGGCCATATCGGCCTACGGGCGCTTGGGGAGAGAGGAGATCCTATGACAATGGAACAGAGAGTGAGTTTGATCACGCTTGGGGTGACAGATATTGAAAAGGCCGCGGCCTTTTATGCGGCACTAGGTTGGCAAGCTGCAGAGAGCCCGGACGGGGTGATCGCCTTTGATCTGATTTCGCAGACGCTGGGGCTTTATCCTTTGGACAAGTTGGCGGAGGATATCGGCCTGCCGGTTGAGGTCCTTGGCACCGGAGCGATGACACTGAGCCACAATACCCGCAGCCGCCAAGAGGTGGACGAGCTGTTGGTGCTTGCGCGCGAGGCTGGGGCGGAGGTTTTACGACCGGGGGGTGAGGTGTTCTGGGGGGGCTATATCGGCTATTTCCGAGCGCCAGATGGCCATATCTGGGAGATTGCCCATAATCCGTTTTCGCCACTCGCGCAGAATGGTGCGTTTTGCTGGAATGGGTACTGAAGTTTTCCTGCCGTGTAAGATGGCCCGCAAAAAGTAGCGGTACCTCGGGGGGAGGACGGGATAAATTCTCGCTTGCCCCCAAGGACAAGTCACCGCAAGAGTAAGCTTAGAGATAATTACCACGATTGAATTGTCCAATTTCTATCTCAACCGATAGTTTTGCAGATCAACAAGATGAAGGGCAAACCAGCATGGAGCAGGCAGGGAACTGGGGGCGAGAACCGGTGGTGTTTTTGCCGGGCATGATGTGTGATGCGCGAGTTTTTACGCCTCAGCTGAATGCCCTCTCTGTTCAGGCTCCGGTGATGGTTGCGCCATTGCATGGGGGCGCACGGGTGGAAGATATAGCCCTGCATATTCTCTCCATGCTGCCTGAGAAATTTGCTCTGGTCGGCTTATCGATGGGGGGCATCGTGGCGCTGGAGCTGCTGCGTCGCGCCCCAGAGCGGATCACCCGGCTGTGCCTGATGGCGACAACGCCGTTATCGGAGACCCCGGATCAGGCTGCCATGCGCGAGCCACTTATCATCAGTGCCCGCACCGGCGGCTTGGAGAAGGCTCTGCAGTTGTCCCTGCCGCCCGAGGTGCTTGCACCTGGGCCACGTCGATTGGAAATTCTCAATCTGGTACGCGAGATGGGTATGGAGCTGGGCGCAGAGCTTTTTGTTGATCAAAGCCGGGCCTTGCAGCGTCGACTTGATCAGCAGGCGACAGCCCGGCGCTGTCAGGTGCCGACGCTTATTTTATGTGGTGAGTATGACCGCCTGACGCCAGTCAAACGGCATGAATTCATGGCCGGGTTGATCCCCCATGCTGGATTAGAGATCATTGCAGGCGCTGGGCATTTGCCGGGGCTGGAACAACCCGAAGCGGTGAACCGCGCGTTGTTGCATTGGCTGGCGGCACCATCGGGCACTTGAACCCGCTGTGCATTCAGCGCCCACCAGAACTAATGAGTGGCGGGTAGGATGCTGCGAGAACTGCGCGGCGCGCCAGAATCAGGAATAGAGCTTGGCGCGTGCCTCTTTTGAGAGCACTTCAGGCTCCGCTACTGGTTCGCCTGTTTCAGCATCAAAAAACGGTGTCTTCCGCCAGAGGCCTGACAGTCGCGCGGTAATCATGCGGGAAAAAATCCCAAAGACCATGCGGGCCATGCCTTTGTTTTGAGGTGGTTTTCCAGGGCGGGGAACATTGGCCTCAGCTTTGACTTTGCCCATTGCCTCGGTGTCGTCAAAAAGATCTGTTCTCACGCCGACAAAGGCCAGTTGCGGTTTTGACAGGGTATTGGCAAAGGGCGTGCCACAGCAGCCCGCATACCAGCGAAACAGGCCCTTGGGGCCGAGCCGCAAAAGGCGCAGGTGTTCTGCGCCCTTTGTGATGGTGATGGCATGCGGAGCCAGTTGAAACAGATCGACCCCATCAACCGGGTCAGGTTGATGGTGATGAAGCTCAGCGGCACGACAATCCGCACAATGGCAGACCAGCCTCAGCCCGGATTTTTTCCCCTCTGCCAAGACATGCCCAGCGAAACTGCCGCATGAGCAGGAAAAGCCGAACTTTTCGTTGCTCATGGAATTAGCCCTTTACTGCGGTCAGTTTGGCTTTGGTCGCCTTGGGTTTTGCGGCGGCTTTGGGTTTTGGGGCAGCTTTGGGTTTGCGGCTGTTTGCATCCATGAATTCGATGACCAGAGGGCGGATATTGTCGCGCCAGCTACGACCAGCAAAGATCCCATAATGCCCCGCGCCGGGCTCGACATGGCTTGCCTTTTTGCTGTCGGGCAGGCCCGTGCAGAGATCCAGCGCCGCGATGCATTGGCCTGGGGCCGAAATATCGTCATTGGCCCCCTCTACGGATTTCACCGCCACATCTGTAATTGCGCCAATATCAACCTTGTGACCATCCACGACGAACTCATTGCGGGCGATTTCGCGGGATTTAAAAACGCGCTCTACGGTGGAGAGATAGAATTCCGCCGTCATATCCATTACGGCGAGGTATTCGTCATAGAACCGGTTGTGGGCATCATGGTCCGAAGCCTCGCCACGGCTGGCGCGCTGGATTTGATCGGTAAAGGCCTGGGCATGACGATCCATGTTCATTGACATGAAAGACGACAGTTGCAGCAGGCCAGGGTAGACCTTACGCCCGACGCCTTTGTATTTGAATCCAACCCTCTGGATCATGGTTTCTTCCAGCTGGCCCATGGTAACGCGGCGACCAAAATCGGTGACTTCGGTTGGGGTTGCATCTGGGTCCACAGGCCCACCAATTAAGGTCAGCGAAGAGGGCTGCGCCGAAGGGTCCTGTTCCGCCAGATAGGCAGTTGCAGCCAGCGTGAGCGGAGCGGGCTGGCAGACCGCAACCACATGGGTCTCGGGACCAAGATCACGCATGAAATCAACGAGATAGAGCGTGTAGTCTTCGATGTCGAACTTACCGGCTGAGACCGGAATGTCGCGGGCATTGTGCCAGTCCGTGATATAGACTTCACAATTGACCAGCAGGCTTTTGACAGTGGAGCGGAGCAGGGTCGCATAGTGGCCGGACATGGGCGCCACGATCAGAACCTTGCGGGGCTGTTGCTCGCGGCCGGCAACGCGGAAATGCAGCAAATCGCCAAAGTCGCGCTCTACAACCGGGATGACTTCAACCAGGTGGTCTTTGCCGTCGTCGCAGGTGAAACTGTCAATGCCCCAGTCGGGTTTGACGGTCATCCGGTGAAATGTCCGTTCGGTGACTTCACCCCAGGCCGCCATCCAGCTGAGTGCTGGGTTGGGAATTGCGGAGAATGCAGGATAGGAAGCCATGGACAAGGCGCTGGCACCCAGCCATTGGTTCATGTTCCGGGCGGTTTCCATCAAGTCGTACGACATCATATAGCGCATATGTCTTTCCTTTTTACTGCCCGCACTTATGCAATCCCGGGGTCGGGGTCGGGGGCGGAAATTATGCAGGGCCTCGGACCTTTCGTCGCTTTGGCGTAATATGGATAAACCAGTATTCTGCACAGCAGAAAGAGTATGGGGGATTCCTTAAGATGACAACAAGTGACGAACTTGACCGTGGCACTTCGCCGGAACACTTTGAACGCCTTAAGGAAAATATGGAGCGTGTTGACCAGCTCTCACAGAAACTGGTTGAAATCATGGCCAACAAGAAGGGCCATCACCCCGGATTAGATGGTCCGAATCAGGAGCTCTTTGCACGTGCAGCAACGTCTTATTGGTCCGAAATCCTGCAAAATCCTGCAAAATTGATGGAACAACAGGTCGAATACTGGGGGAAATCTGTGCTGAATTTTGCTGAGGCACAGAGTGTTCTCGCTGCAGAAGACGGCGAGGGTAGCGAAAAGGCAACACCTCAGGATCGGCGGTTTGGCAACCCGATGTGGGACAGCAATCCCTATTTTCACTTTGTAAAACAACAGTATCTGACAAATGCCGAGGCCATTCGCAGCGCTGTTTCGCAGGTTGATGATCTTGAAGCGATTGATCGCCACCGGCTGAGCTATTTCTCTGATCAGATCATCAACATGATGGCGCCGACCAATTTTCTGCCGACTAACCCCGATGCGCTGGAAAAGGCGCTGGAGACCGAGGGGCAGTCGCTGATTGATGGTATGCAGAACCTGGTCGACGATCTTGAAGCCAACAGTGGCGAACTGGTGGTACGGCTGGCGGATGAAAGCGCTTTTGAGATTGGCGGCAATATTGCCACCAGCCCTGGTGAGGTGGTGTTTCGCAACCGGATGATGGAGATCATCCAATATCACCCCACAACAGAGACCGTGCACGAAACACCCATCGTGTTGTTCCCGCCCTGGATCAATAAATTCTACATTCTCGACCTTAAGGCGCAGAACAGTCTGATCAAATGGGTGACCGAGCAGGGCTACACTCTGTTTGTTGTCTCTTGGATTAACCCCAATAGTGACTATGCCGATGTGAGCATGGAAGACTATATTGAGGAGGGGTTCCTGACCGCGATCAACAAGGCCAAGGAGATCTGCAAGGTAAAGCAGGTCAATGCCATTGGCTATTGCATTGCAGGTACCACACTCAGTCTGACGCTGGCCCTGATGAAAAAGCGCGGCGATAAATCGGTTAAATCCGCAACCTTGTTTACGGCCTTGACCGACTTCTCCGATCAGGGGGATTTTACGCCTTTCCTGCAGAATGACTTTGTCGATGCGATCGTCGAGGAAATTGGCGACGATGGTGTCCTGCCTTCTTACATCATGGCACGCACCTTCTCTTATCTGCGGGCAAATGACCTGGTCTATGGCCCTGCCATCCGCAGCTACATGCTGGGGGAAACCCCACCTGCCTTTGATCTGCTCTATTGGAACGGGGACGGGGCAAATCTGCCGGGTAAGATGGCGGTGCAATACTTGCGGGGCCTGTGCCAGGGCAATGAATTTGCTGATGGCGGTTTTGAACTATTTGGCGAGAATATGAAGCTCAAGGAAGTGGATATTCCGCTGATGGCGATCACCTGTGAAACGGATCATATCGCACCCTGGATGAATTGTTACAAAGGCGTGCAACAGATGGGGGGGCGCAGCAAGACCTTCATCGTGTCCCAGTCAGGCCATATCGCGGGCATCGTCAATCCGCCCAGCCGAAACAAATATGGCCACTATACCAATGACGATCTGAAGCTCTCTGCGGAAGATTGGATGGCCGGGGCCACTTTCAACGAAGGCTCGTGGTGGCCGCTTTGGGAGGGCTGGTTGAAGAAGCGCTCTGGCAAGCAGGTTCCAGCGCGGGAACCGGGTGATTCCAATAACCCGGTACTGGAAGCGGCCCCTGGCAGCTATGTGCGGATCCGGGCAACTGATTGATTTCTTGAGTTTACGGTAATTTTTCTGCACCGCAGCATGATTTTTCTTGAAATGCTGCGGTGCAGAATGTATATATTCCTCATGCTGAAACGCGGGGTGGTCCCGAGATGGCAACCAGAGGAACCAGTACAATGGCTAAGACCCAAGATTTTACCGCTATGATGAAAGACATGATGGGCGCATTTCCGGTGGATACAACCGCCATGGAAGACGCTTTCAAAAACACAGCTGCGCTGAACGAAAAGCTGAGCGCCGTTGTTCTGGGTGCTGCTGAGCAGTCCTCGGAAATCTCCAGCAAATGGACCAAAGACGCCCTGACCAAAATGTCCGGCGTGTCCAAAGCTCAGACAGATCCTGCTGAGTACGCAAAATCCGCCACCGATTTCGCCAGCGCCTCTGCTGAAGTTGCAGCCGAAAACATGGCCGCCTTTGCTGAAGTTGCGAAAAAAGTTCAGATGGAAACAGTTGAGCTGCTGATGGCTGCTGGCAAAGACATGGGCGAAGAAGCAACCGCCGCTGTTAAAAAGGCCACCACCGAAGTGACCACCGCTGCCAAAAAAGCGGCCGCGAAATAAGCAGCCCGACTGGGCTGATCACGAAGAGTGGGATCATGGCTCCTCCCTGCCTCTTGATCTCTCTCTTTCGTGTCCAAAAAGGGCAGGTCGTTTCGACCTGTCCTTTTTTGTTTATGTAGTTTGGCTTTCCAGATTGGGGGAGGTCATGTCAGTCTTGGGTCTAAAAGACGGCCTGGGTGAAATCTCGCACCTCAGGATGCCAACCACAGGCAGCCTGGACTTTATCCGCCCGCATTTGCTGATCAAGCGTTGGGCCCTCGGCCCAGTTGCCGTATTTGAACATCACATATTTGCGGTTGCGGACCACATAGGCTCCATCATGGGGGTAGCGCCGGATGATCTCATCTAGAATGTCGCGCACCGGCACCCCCATCTGAGCAGCGACGTTATAATGGCCGCAGAGCTCGGGCTGCTCAGCCAGCAAGCGGTAGGCGCGGGCTAGGTCCCGGCGATGTACCAGCGGCCAGCGGGTATGGATACTGCCCCAGACCTCCAGCGGCAACCCAGAGGAGGCCTGCGTTAACAGGCGTGCGAAAACGCCACCTCCGTCTTCATGGTAGGTCATGGCGGGGTGGATAATACAGCTGCGCAACATAGGATCTTGCAGCAGAGAAAATGCGTTCTCTTCCATCCAGGCAAAGGCAGAGATAGGACGCTTTGGGCTGGTTTCTGATGCGGCGTGATCGCCTGTCTGACCGTAGAGCCAACAGCCGCCGGTATAGAGCACCCGCAGCGGACTGGTACGGTAACGCGCTTCCTGTTTGATTGCGGCAATGGCAGCCGCATCTATCGCCGCCATGTCATCGTCAAAACTTGCAGCCAGTTGTATGACCACATCCACTTGGCGCAGTGCTGCGCGCCAAGAAGCCGGATTTCGCAGATCCCCCCTGTAGGGTTTGGCTCCCAGAGCCGCAAGGCGTCGCGCTGAGGTTTCAGAACGACAAAGGCCGGTGACGTTATGGTTATGGGCCACCAGTTCGGTTGTGACGGCACTGCCGATGGAGCCGGTACCTCCGAGGATCAATATGTTCAAACCTGGTCTCCTTTGGTGTTATGGGGGATGTTGTAAAACCTCAAGCAAGGTTGAGCTCAAGCGGAATCTCACACCTTCCTGGCGTTACTGAGTTGTGGTTTTGGGCCGGGCAGCTTTTGGGTGTTGCAAGGGAAGGCGCCTGTGCAGGCTTTTCTTTTGTTCTGCGCTCGCATAGTCTTTTCTGCAATGCATCATGTCCGGGGAGGGACAGTATGGCCGACCAGGAAAAACCCCTGCTGATCAAGCGTTACGCCAGTCGGCGTTTGTACAACACCGAGACCAGCGACTATGTCACCCTAGAGGACATTGCGGGGTTCATCCGGGAAGGGCGTGAAGTTCAGATCGTTGACTTGAAGTCAGGCGATGATCTGACGCGCCAATATCTGTTGCAGATCATCGCCGAACACGAAAGCCGCGGTGAAAATGTGTTGCCAGTCAATGTGTTGAATGATCTGGTGCGCAGCTACATGCAGCCAGGTGGTGGGGTGATGCCACAATTCTTGCAGGCTTCTTTTGATATGCTACGCGACAGTCAATCTCAGATGGTTGAGAATATGTCAGCGATGAACCCGATGTCGCAGATCCCGGGCTTTGACGCCATGAAGGCGCAGCAGGAAGCGTTTTTGAAGGCCATGACCGGTGGTTTGCCTGGTGGACTGGGGAGCGGGCTGGCAGGTGGGTGGGGCGGGAGCACAACCACACCTGAAACGGAAAACGCCAAGGATGACGAAGGCGAAGACCTGAATGCGATAAAACGGCAGTTGTCAGAACTGCAGGAAAAGCTGTCCAAGCTGAAATAATATGCGGCCTCAACTCGGTGGAGCTGAGGTGAAATTGGATGTTATTGCAAAAGGGATCTGATCAGAGCCCTTTTTCGTTGCGAGGACCAAGGTAAGAAGCAAGGGGGGGCTCCCGCCCGTCGGACAGATCCCTTTTGGGATCTCCTCCCGTTGGGCCCGGCACCGCGCGATGCGCGGTGCGGCTGCGTGAGACAGTTGGGACGTGCCTAGGCTGCGACGGCGCGGGACATGGTTGTGGTCACGGCATCAACCAAGATCTTGGCGATCAGATCCAGCTCTTCTTGGCTCAGACGCACGGGCAGACGCACATCACAGGCCTGCATCAACATGGCGCGGGTTTGGGGCAGCTCTGGAAGTTCCTGGATGAACTGCCAGTTCCAAAAGGCACGCGCGTTATCCGTAGAGCGGCCAAAGATCTGCACCTTTACACCAGCCTTGGCGGTGGCCTCGGAGAAGGCAGTCACCTGATCGTCTGTCATGCCCACCAAGTTGAACTGGATGGAATCGGGTGCGCGCTGTTCTGGGCCGAGCGGGGCGGGCACATGAAAGAAGGGCGACGCGTTCAGCTGTGCCGCGACATAGTCGTGGTTCTTGAGCCCGTCTCGCACGCGGCGCGCCAGTTCCGGCAGTTGCGGGCGAATGACCACGGCTGAGAGGTTGCTCATCCGCAGGTTATAAAGAGGCAGTTGGTTTTGCCATTTAGCAAAAGCCTCGGCCAGATCTGCGCTGTTGTCCCCCATTGGGCCCTTATGCTTTTGCCAGTTATGCTCGTAAGCGCCGGACATGATCACAGCGCGGGCGACCAGATCGGCGTCATCGGTGATCAGAATACCGCCTTCGCCGGCATTGATCATCTTGTAGGACTGGAAAGAGAAGCAGCCGATTTTCCCCAGGGTACCGATGTTGCGTCCGTTCCAGGTGGTGCCCAGCGAATGGGCTGCATCTTCGATGACCGGAATATCGCGCGCGTCGCACAGCGCAAGGATGGCGTCCATGTCAGAGGTATGACCGCGCATGTGACTGATGATCACCGCCTGGATGTCATCCTCCAACCGGGCTTCAAAATCCGCGATATCAATGCGGTAGTTTTCACCCACCTCACAGAGGACCGGAATACAATCGGCATGGATCACCGAAGAGGGCACGGCCGCAAAGGTAAAGCCAGGGATTAAAACGCGGGCATCGCGGGGCAGGTTCAAGGCCTTGAGAGAAAGAAACAGAGCCGCAGAGCAGGACGACACAGCCAGCGCATATTTGCTGCCCAGCAGCGCGGCAAATTCCTGTTCAAGCAGAGCAACAGGCGCATCCGCCGGTGCGGTATAGCGAAACAGGTCGCCAGATTTCATGAGGTCTTCAATTGCCTGACGTGCTGCCTCTGGGATGGGTTCTGCCGCGTGAACATTTGGGGCCTTGGTCATATTTCAAATTCCTGAATTATGGATTTGATAAATATAAAACACCTACGCTGAGATTCCAAGACCAAGGCACGGACAGCACCTTCGGATCGGCAAGATTTCACAAATCTGTTGCGTTCTTTCTGTGATGGCCTTGCCCGAGGCGAGACGCAGGGGGACGCCGCATTGCAAAAGACCCTGCTCAGTCCAGGCTGAAACAGGGTGCTATCGGGCAGAAGGAACATCGAGATGGAGATCAGAGGCCGATTTTGTCGCGCAGAGCAAACCATGTCATCGCCAATGCCAACAGCGGAGATCGCATGGCAGGGCCACCGGGAAAGCGGGGCGCGGGGACGCGGGCCATTGTTTCAAACCCCTCTGCTTGTCCCTGGATGGTTTGGGCAAGCAATTGTCCGGCATGGATGGCGGTGCCAACACCATGTCCGGAGTAACCGGAAGCAGAGAGCACATTTTCGCCGAGACGGGCCAGATAGGGCATCCGCTTCATGGTAATCCCCAATGTGCCGCCCCAAGCATAGTCCACCCGAACATCCTTAAGATGCGGAAAAATCTGCGTCATTGGTTTGCGCACCACGGATTCGATATCTTTAGGGAAGCGATAGCCATAGCTCTCGCCACCGCCAAACAGCAGCCGCTTGTCGTGGCTAAGACGGAAGTAGTTGACCACAAACCTGCTATCCGCCACGGCCACATCCCGCCCCAGCACCTTGTCTGCCTCATCGCCCAAGGGCTCAGTTGCCATCACAAAATTGTTGATCGGCATCACCCGGGCAGCGACCTGGCGGTTGAGACCGCCTAGATAGCCGTTGCAGGCCAAGATTAGATGATCGGCGTGGACTTCTCCAGCAGCCGTCCTTACGCGCACCTTAGCCCCTTCCTGAATGTCCAGAACCTCGCTTTCTTCATGCAGCGCGGCGCCTGCGCTTGCGGCTGCGCGGGCCAGGCCAAGCGCCAAATTGAGCGGGTGCAGATGGGCAGCACCATGATCGAGAATGCCGCCCTTGTAATCAGGCGAGGGGCACATCTGATGACAGGCCTCAGCCGAGAGTAGCTCTATCTGATCATATCCATAGCGATCCTCTAGGTGGCGCCCATAGTCATGAAGATGCTGGCTATCCCGCACGTTGGAGGCTGTCCAAGCAACGCCGGGGCGCAGGTGGCAATCAATTTGGTGCTTGGCAATTAGCGACTTGACCAGATCTTTAGCCTCCTCCCCCATACGCCAAAGCGTCTTTGCTTCCTGCTGGCCTACAAAACCCTCAAGATCCTCTTGATCTAAGCGTTGGCCACTGCCCAATTGGCCACCGTTGCGGCCAGAAGCGCCGAAGCCAACACGATGGGCTTCAAGAAGAACCACATTCATGCCTGCTTCGGCCAAATGTAGCGCTGCTGATAGCCCGGTAAAGCCGCCGCCGATAACGCAAACATCGGCGCGGACTAGGCCCGACAGGGGCGCGAAGGGCGCTAAAGGCGTGGCCGTCGCGGCATACCAGCTTTTGGGATACTTTCCTTTGTGGTCATTGGAATGGAGCAGATTTAGTCCCATCACGCACCTCTATAATTGGGGCAGAGCCATGCGGCAGCCACCTGTGCTTCATCTTTCCCTAAATATTCAATTGCACTGACGTCTCACACCAGCGGGACGTCAGCGCCAGGTTGGAAGCCTAGACATTCATCAAAAGATGCTCTCGTTCCCAGGGTGAAATCACCTGGAGGAACTCTTCATACTCTGCCCGTTTCACGATGCTGTAGACACGAGCAAACTCAGGTCCCAGGACTTCGTGTAGCTCCGATGCTGCTTCAAACAGGTCTAGGGCGCTGCCCATGACAGGAGGGATATCGCCCTCACCCTCATAGGCATCACCTTTGAACTGTTTATCGGGATGCTTCTGCTCCATCAGCCCCAGATAGCCACAGGCCAGCGAGACCGCGATCCCAAGGTATGGGTTGCAATCCATACCCGCGATGCGGTTCTCCACCCGGCGGGCTGCCGGGCTGGACAGCGGAATGCGAATGCCGGTGGTGCGATTGTCGCGCGCCCATTCCAGATTGATCGGGGCCGCATGGTCTTTGACATAGCGACGATAGGAATTCACATAGGGCGCCATCACTGCGATGCCGGCGGGCAGATGGTTTTGCAAACCCGCAATAAAGTGGAAAAAGGCATCCGTTTCCGTTTCATCCTCGGCAGAGAAGATATTCTTGCCGGTTTTGCGATCCAGCACCGAATGGTGGATATGCATGGCCGAGCCTGGCTCGTTTTCGATCGGCTTGGCCATAAAGGTGGCAAAACAGTCGTGGCGCAGGGCGGCTTCTCGGATCAGCCGTTTAAAGTAGAACACCTCATCCGCCAACTTGACCGGATCACCATGCAGCAGGTTGATTTCTAACTGACCCGCGCCGCCTTCCTGGGTGATGCCGTCAATTTCAAAACCCTGGGCCTCAGCAAAGTCATAGATATCGTCGATCACTGGGCCAAATTCATCCACGGCGGTCATGGAATAGGCCTGTCGCGCCGCAGCGGGACGGCCAGAGCGCCCCATCATCGGTTCGATCTTTTTGGCAGGATCGACGTTTCGGGCCACCAGAAAGAACTCCATCTCTGGCGCTACAACCGGATCCCAGCCCTGATCATGATAAAGCTGCACTACCCGCTTCAACACGTTGCGCGGGCTGAAAGGGATGGGATCTCCGTTGCGATCAACAGCGTCATGGATCACCTGGAGCGTCCAATCGCCGGTCCAGGGCGCCGCTGTTGCGGTGGACATATCCGGGTGCAGCGTCATGTCTTTTTCGATCCAGCCATCGTCATCTGCGGCCTCTGCCCAGTCGCCGGTGATGGTCTGATAGAATATGCTGTCGGGCAGGTGAAAGAAGTCCTGCTTGGCAAACTTGGATGCCGGTACTGCCTTACCACGGGCAATACCGGGAAGGTCGGAGATAACACATTCAACTTCGTCGAGACGACGGCCCTCCAGATAGGCCTTTGCCGCTTCGGGAAGGTCGTCAAGCCAAGATGACATCAGGTCCTCTCTTTCTTCATAAAATCTGCGAGGAAGGTTGCAATTGCGGGAGAGTCTACGGGGGTATCGAGCTGCTGACCGGCCTGGTCCAGAATCTGGTCAGGCACCACGCCACGGCCGCGTTTGTCTATCAAGCCACCGGTGAATTCATTGCTGAATTCGGGGTGGGGTTGCAGGGTCCAGATATGGTCGCCATAGGCGAGGATGCCGTTTTCACAGAAATCATTTCCGGCCAGAACCCGCGCCTCAGCGGGGCGTTCGATAACTTGGTCCTGATGCCAGGCATTCAGGGTGATTGGCTGGCCATCTTGCTGATAAGTCACATGACCCACGGCCCAGCCGCCACCAAACTTGGCGACTTTGCCGCCCAGGGCCTGAGCGATGATCTGATGGCCAAAACAGATCCCGGCCAGGGGCTGTTTCTTAGCATGAATGGCTCGGATCAGATCCTCAAGTGGTGGGATCCAATCGTGTGGCTCATAGGCACCATGGCGCGAGCCCGTGATGATCCAGCCGTCAGCGGCATCTGCATCGCGGGGAAACTGCCCGTCGACAACTGCGAAGGTTTCAAACTCAAAATCGCTGCCCGCCAACAGATCACAAAACATCTGGTCATAGTCGCCAGAGTCCTGAATGAGTGCTTCAGGCGCGTGGCCGGTTTGCAGGATGCCGATTTTCATAATTCACCAAATTTGATCAAAAAGGGATAGGGTGAGGCTGGGCCTCAGGACTGACCGTGTTCATACCGCTTCCAACCAGCTGAGCCAATGTTCATCTGCGGGCAGGGCGGCAAAGCCCACCAGCTCCTGGCGTTTGGTTAGGACGAGGTTGCGGATCATCATCTGGGGCAGTATTCGCGCGATGAGCGGGCTTTCCTCAAACCGAGTTATGGCTGTCTCCCAATCCGGGGCCAGTTGCGGCAGATCGGGGAGGTCGTAGATATTGCCGCTGGAGGCCGCGGGCGGTTCCATCTTGTCGGTAATACCTAACAGAGCTGCGCCCAGCACAACGGAGAGCATCAAATAGGGGTTGATGTCGCCGCCAGCGGTGCGGTGTTCGATGCGCCGCGCCTTTGGGCTGCCACCGGGAATGCGGATGGCGGCGGTGCGGTTTTCATAAGCCCATGCTGCGCCAGTCGGGGCATGGGCTCCGGGCACCAGGCGGGCGTAGGAATTGCCATGGGGGGCAAAGACCAAGGTGCTGGCCGGCATCGCGGCAAGGCAGCCCGCCACGGCATGATGCAGCAGATCGGATCCGGTTTCTGTGCCATCGTCAAAGACGTTGTTTCCATCTGCATCCACCACTGAGAAATGCACATGCATCCCGTTGCCAGCTTCATCGGCATAGGGTTTGGCCATAAAGGTGGCAGCCATTGCATGTTTGCGGGCAAGCCCCTTGACCAAGGCCTTGAACAACCAGGCATCATCTGCCGCTCGCAGGGCATCTTGATGGTTCAGGTTGATCTCAAACTGGCCCAAGCCAGACTCGGAAATGGCCGATTGCGCGGGGATGCCCATCTCTTCTGCACCGGCATAGAGATCAGTGAAAAAGCTGTCAAAAGCATCGAGCTCTTGCACCGAGAGCACCGATTGATGGGAGAGCTTGCGCCCCGTATGGGGATGCGCTGGCGGGTCCAGCTGAGCGCCGCTATCATCTACCAGATTGAATTCCATTTCTGTCGCGGCCATTACTTGCCAGCCGCGTGTCGCATAGCCCTCCAGCACCTGTGTCAGTACCTGACGCGGATCGCCCAGAAAGGGCGCGCCATCGTCGGTTTCCATCATCATCGGCACAAGAGCCGAGGGGCTGTCGAGCCAGGGCATGGCGACAGGTCCCCGCCCGGTTGGTTTCAGGATGCCATCGGCATCCCCGGTTTCAAACACCAGCGGGCTGTCTTCGATATCGCGCCCCCAGATATCCACGTTCAAGGCAGACAAGGGCAGCCGCGCCGCCCCATTTGGCAATTTGCCAGCCTGCGTCGCAGGCATACGTTTGCCGCGCATTTGCCCGTTCACATCACAGGCGGCGATGCGGATGGTTTTCAGCTTGGACAGGTCCATGGTCTGCTCCCAGGTAGCGGTGTCTCTGTTGTACTTCAGGATTTCCATCGCGCCAAGAGAATTTGATCAAAATATTGCGCATGACGTAACTATGATAAAAAATGCCATAAAAAATGGCCCCCGAGGGAGCCATCTTACGTCCGCATTTTGATCATTTAGCGCATCAGGTTGGGTTTGTATTTCACCTTGGACCGTTGGCTCTGTGGTAGGTGCCGGTTCAGCCGTTTGTTTATCAACCCGAACAAAAAGATGATCACCAGGGTTAGCAGGATGAAATAAAACGCCAGGATGGGGTAGGGGACAAAGGGGTTGAAGGTCTTATCTGCAAAATACTTTGCATAGTAGAGCGCATCGCCTTTTTGCCGCCAGGCCGGAAAGCCCGAAACAAAAACCAGGGTGGTGGCATGAAACAGAAAGATTGCCTCATTGGTGTAGGCAGGCCAGGCCAGCCGCATTGTCGTCGGCCACATGATTTTGCGAAACCGGGCCCAGCCTGTGAGCCCATAGGCATCTGCCGCCTCAATATCGCCCTTTGGGATCGACTGCAGCGCACCGTAAAAGATCTCGGCAGAATAAGCAGCTGTATTGAGAAACAGTACGATCAGCGCGCCAGCCCAGGCCGAGGAGAGTGGGTCAAAAAAGCTCGATACGCTTTTGAGGTTCAAAAACAGGGAGTAGGCAAAGAAGAACTGGATGAACAGGGGCGAGCCCCGGAACAGGAAGATAAACCATTCCGCGGGCTTGCGGGCCCAAGCAGAGTTAGAGTTCTTCGCCGCTGCCAAAAGGTTGGCCAGGAAGAAGCCAGTCACGACCGCAAGGACACCATAATAGATATTCCAGATCATCCCGGACCCGATCAGGGTGAAGTGCTCACACAGGGTGAAATCGCTGCGTGGAAGCAGGCGTTCGCCATAGCCCAAGGAGCGGAATGCGTAGTCTTGGATGGTTTCAAAACAGCTCATGTTGCGTTCCTCTGCGCTTCGCCAGCCAGGGTCGCTTGACCATGGGACAATCGGGTGGTGATGCGGTTGAGAACCAGCTCAGAAACCTTGGTAAAGGCGAGATAGAAAACCAACAGTGCGAGGAAGTACTGTGTGCGCCAATCTGGGTGCGGGTAGGCGGTGAAATTGGCGGTTTTTGAACCGCCTAACTCTTTGGCCCAATAGACAATGTCTTCGACCCCAAGCAGGAACAATAGCGGCGTCGCCTTGATCAAAACCATCCAGAGGTTGGACAGGCCAGGCAGGGCATAGGTCCACATCTGTGGGACCAGAATGCGCCAAAAGGTTTGCCGTGGCGTCAGCCCATAGGCCTCTGCGGTTTCGATCTGCGCATGGGGAACTGCCTGCATGGCACCATGGAGCACATTGGCGGCAAAGGCGCCAAAGACGATGGCAAAGGTCACAACAGCAATGGTGAAGCCATAGGTTTCATGGATCCATTGCGCCGAATCTCCCAAGGGCAGTTTGGCGATGTCACAGACAATAAAATCATTGCCCTGCCGGATCGGCTGATCCCAATCTGGGCATTTGACCTTATGGCGCAGATACTCCAACCCCTGATCCAACGCGATGACAAAGAACAGAAAGAAGGCGATGTCCGGGACGCCGCGCACAATGGCGATATAGCCGCGTCCAAGCCAGTTGAGCGGCAGAAAGCGGGCGCGCGCCGCCATGGCGCC
This sequence comes from uncultured Roseobacter sp., assembly GCA_913054455.1. Lineage (GTDB taxonomy): Bacteria > Pseudomonadota > Alphaproteobacteria > Rhodobacterales > Rhodobacteraceae > Pseudophaeobacter. The sequence goes on along the minus strand of CAJXIL010000061.1, from coordinate 4,797 downwards.
GCCAAAGCCAAAGAGCAGCGCTGAGGGAGCCGCAAAGGCCAGAAGCAGAAGGACAGTTCCAAAAGACACGTAGAAAGCCATGTGCTTTCCGGTGGTGAGATAGCAGCTCATCCACTGAAAAGTCTCTAGCGTGGCCGGGTCAGAGCAAAAGGAGAAAATGGCAGACCTCATCGTCTGGATCGCCGCAAGGGGCCGGGAAAGTGAAAAGGGAGGCAAATGCCCCCCTTTATCAAGAGCGTGAAATGGGAAGGGCTGGCTTACCAGGTGCCGCCAACTTCCCACTTTTCGATCAGCGTGTTCAGGCTGCCGTCTTCCTTCATCGAGGTGATGGCTGCATCGAACTTGGCGCGCATCTCGTCGTCGCTTTCACGGAAGGCCATGCCAATACCACCGCCCAGGGGCACATCGTCGCCAACAAAGATCAGGTCTGAGGCTTCGACTTCGGGCTCCAGATAGTCTTTGTCCGCGATGACCGCATCGGCTTCGCCCGCGCGCACAGCGGCCAGAGTTTCATCTGGGGTGGGGTATTCCACCAGCGTCGCGCCGGTGTCGACAACATGGTTGGCCTGGATGGTCGCGGTCTGGGCTGCAATGACGCCGCCAGTCAGGTCCACATCAGCCGACAGGGCGGCATAAGCAGAGGGCGACGGCGGGGTGTAGCCCTGGGTGAAGTCAACAACTTCTTCGCGCTCTTCGGTGATCGACATGCCAGCGATGATGGCGTCGTAGTTGCCGGATACTAGGTTGGGGATGATCGAATCCCAGTCATTTGTGACCCATTCACAGGTCAGCTCGGCGCGTTTGCACAGTTCATCGCCCAGCTCCCGCTCAAAGCCATCCACTTCGCCGTTGTCGTTGAGGAAGTTATAGGGAGGGTAGGCGCCCTCAGTGCCGAGACGCACGGTGTCGGCCAGGCCCATGCCTGCGGTCAAGGCAAGCGCGGCGGTGGTCAGAATTAGTGATTTCATGGTGATACTCCCAGTTTTTTTGGTCGATGATTGGTTTCTTATTTGTCTGATAAGGGCAGTGCCTGGCCCAGGCATCAGTTTATATGCAGGTTATACACTGGCGCGCAAATGGCGTGTCGGAGCCAGGAAATTTCGCAGCCGATCTGATTGCGTATTGCCAAAGACCTCGTCTGCGGTGCCCTGTTCTTCGACCAGCCCCTTGTGCAGAAAGACTACCCGGTGGGACACATCAGCAGCGAGATTCATGTCATGGGTCACAATCATCATTGTGCGGCCTTCTGCTGCGAGGTCTTTGATCACCTTAACAACCTCCTGCTCCAACTCTGGATCCAGGGCTGAGGTCGGCTCATCAAATAGTAGGGCTTCAGGCTCCATGCACAGGGCACGTGCAATTGCCGCGCGCTGTTGCTGGCCACCTGAAAGCTGGGCGGGATAGGCGTCCCATTTGTCGGCGATCCCAACCTTGTCCAGATATTTGCGTGCGGCGGCTTCGACCTCTTCAGGATCACGCCCCAGAACCGTGACCGGGGCCTCCATCACATTTTGCAAGATGGTCATATGCGCCCAGAGATTGAACTGCTGAAACACCATGGACAGATTGGTGCGAATGCGCAGCACCTGTTTGGCGTCACTGGGACGGCGATTGAGGCCGCTCCCGGTCCAGGTGATCGGCTCGCCTTTGAAGCGGATTTCACCGTCCTGGCTGTTTTCCAGCAGGTTGCAGCATCGCAAAAGGGTGGATTTCCCGGACCCTGAGGATCCAATGAGAGAGACAACATCCCCCCGCTGGGCGGTGATATTGACACCTTTGATAACTTCCAACTCTCCATAAGATTTATGCAGGTTGCGGATCTCGAGAACAGGTGTCGGTGAGGTCAAAACGATTTAGCCCAGTTGTATAAAACTGGCTCTTATTGGACCGAAAAAATGTCTGAATGCAATGTTAAAACCGGGAAGTATTGGCGATTACTAAGCGGAATGGAGGTGCAGGCTGCCAAAACGGGCAGGGCGGCCTAGCTGCGCGCTTTGATCTTCAGTTCCGTCAGAACCGGTCCTGGTGGGGTTGGGACTGCGAGATAGGCGCTAGTAGGGACATGCAAGAACCCTTTGAGCCGCAGAGCGGTGCGGCTTACCTCATCCAAGGAGGCAATGGCGGATTTTATAGCGATAAACAGGGCTGTCGGATCCTGGTTCAGGGCGGTGATAAAGGGCAGTCCGGGAGTTTGTTCAGTAACGTCGATAACGGAGAGTTCATCCGCAAAATCATCATAGTCCTGCATCATCTCCCAAGACAGAAGGTCCAGCGCAGCAAAATCGGCACGCCCTTCGGCAACCGCTTGAGCAGAGTTGCGATGGCTACCGCTCTCGATCAGGGTACCTGGTAGAATGTTGCGATCCTGCAGATGGATAAGCGCCGCAGCCCAGCCAGATTGCGATAGAGCGTCGTTATAGGCAAATCGGGCCCGGTCAAACTGCTCCAATCGCACTGCAGGATCAGATTTTTTGGCGACAAAGACGCTGCGATAATACCCAGGCTGGCAATCAGGGAGGCCATAGTCCGGGGTGCCGACCAGCTCTACCTCGCCATAGAGCCGGGTACGGAACGGGCAGCCACAGGTCTGTGCCAGAAGCAGCTCTGGCGAAGTCCAGGCCTGCCAGGGATCAATTTCGCGGCTTAAAGCCTCAGGCCCCTTATCGAGATTTTTGCGAATGGCAGACCAGAGCTGATCGTTGGCGGCGGCGGTTTCTGGCCTGTCATACATCCCGAGAAATGCGATCATGTGGCAGCCTCCACACGTTTGCGGGCCTTGGCACTGTCCAGATCATTCACGCCCAATAGATTTGCTGTGAGCCGCATCAAAGCATCTTCGCTATCGTCGCGGTGCCCATCGGCCAGAACCACCTGCCAGAGGGCCTCGACAACGCCAATGCGATCTTCAAAGGCGACAGCTTCTTTGATGGCACGGGTAAAGCGAACGGTATCCGGGGCCTCTGCCTCCATTGCTTCTGCCTGTTCACGCAGAATGATCGCGCCCCCTGTGTCCTGGCCGTATCGGGTGCAGATGATGCGATCTATGCGGTCCTTTTCCACTTCGGAATAGTTGTGATCAGATCGGGCAATCCGAACCAATAGTGCGATAAGTGCCAGGCGGGCACCCTCATCCGTCAAGGGCTCCGGTGCCGGGGCCAAAAGGCGGTTCAGCAGTTCTTTAAACATCAATTTCCCTCTAGGCTCGCCGCGAGCTTAGCCTTGGCCTTTGCGCGTGAAGCCTCATTGTCTGCAAAGGAAAGCCCCATGGCTTTATAGGCTTCCTCTAGAATGCGTACTTCGCCTTCATGTTCATTGTGGTCGGCTAGGACCACTTCCCACAGCGCGTCCAATGCGGCCAGACGTTCGTCCAACCCAGTGGTCTCGCGGATTAGGCGGCCGAAGGTGTCTGTTTCGGGGGCGGCAGAATGTAGTTTCTCACAGGTGGCGCGAACCTTTGCGGCCTCAAGCGCGTCGTGCTGGTAGAGCCGCGACAAGATCCGGTCAATCAGGCTGATCTCTTCCAGCTTATACTCGCGATCCGATTTGGCCACGCGCACCAGCAGAGCGCCCAGTGCCAATTCGGCATCCGGATCAGGAAGTGCTGGGGGATCAGTGGGCCGAAAGGCCTGAAAGAAGTTCTTGAGCATTCCGGGGATACTCCGTGGATCTATGGGCCTGAAAAGGCTATTGAATTTCGCATGGCCAATTTTGTAACCTAAGAGTGGGTCGCGGTATCTGACCCGAGAAACTGACCAATCAACGCCTGGGTGGAAAATTTATTTCAGTCACCAGGACATTCTATTTCTACTAGCTATCGTAGCCCTCGACGATCTCCATGTCACCGGTTGAAACCGGATCGCGCAACGCCTTGGCATCTTGATAAGCAACGCTATCATAACAGGATTTGGCGGTCGCGAAATCCTTGAATTCGATCACCACGGTCCGAGATCGCATTTTGCCTTCGCGCACTTCTTTGTCTCCGCCGCGGACCAAAAATCGTGCGCCATATTCGGCAAAGGGCGCGGCATTGGCCGCAATATAGTCCTTATAGCGGTCCAGGTCATCGACATCGACATGCGCAACCCAATAGCCCTTTGGCATCTTCTGAACTCCCTCATCATGTTTGTCACAAGCTGATACAGAACAGGAGAAATAACAATGGTGAGCTGCCAGCCATTTTCCCCGTAACTGTCTGAAAGCTGTGAAAACTGATAAAAATACACAGCGTTCACACTGAAAACGCCCGCACAGATGGCGGGCGTTTTTGGGGCTTTTCTCTTTGCTGCGGCAGGGCGCGCAGCGGCTACCCGATCTCTTGTAGACGGGCCAGCGCCTCTTTGATCTTGGCTTCTTCCTCTTCGCGTAAGCCGAGATTTTCACGGGCTTCTGCCACCACCTCCTCGGGCGCTGAGGCGGCGAATTTGGGGTTCTTCAACCGGCCACGCAATCCGCCCAGCTCTTTGGCCAGCTTGCCGAGGTTTTTCTCCTGGCGGGCCTTTTCGGCTGCGACGTCAATGATATCGGCCAGCGGCAGCGCAAAGGAGGCCCCCGGCGCGCCAATCGAGATACAGCCCTTGGGCAGGCTGTCTGCCTGGGTCAGGCTCTCGATGCGGGCCTTGTTCAGGATCAGGCCCGCGTTGCGGTCCCAATAGCCCTGCGCGGCCTCGTCCATCTCGGTGACCAGCATTGGCACAATCGAGCCCGAGGGCACGTTGAGCTGCGCGCGCGCCGAGCGCACATTTCCGATGACGGCGATGACCCAGTTCATTTCCGCCTCGGCCTCTGCGTCGACCAGAT
>CAJXIL010000060.1 GCA_913054455.1 uncultured Roseobacter sp. | reverse complement strand
TTAACAATTCTCTAACCCCCCGGTTATTGATGCCCCAGAATGACGCTAAAACGGGTCAAAAGGCCACCCAGCGTTAAGACTCTCCTTAAGGTTTTAGGCAAATCACTGTAAAAACGTGCATTTTTATGCCCCCAGTGACCGACAAAACACCTCTTTGACCGCAAGACTTCGGTAAGAATTGGATGGTTTGCGGCCAAAGGAGCTCCAATTGGGGCGAGAATCAGTCCTGAGTCGCTCCTCAGAAGGTGCCCGGTTCTCTTTCCAAATTCATAATCTCGCCTCTTCTTGTTAAGACATGACCTTGCGGTGGAAAGGGCACCCGTCGTGCCTTGCTGCGCATTTTGAAAGCGCCTGCCTGCGGCCGGTTTCGCAAACTCACTGCGACGTGGCCCAGAAGACGGCTCTTACTGCAACCAGGAGCCGAACCTGCGGCGACCGATCTTAACGCCCCTTAGGGAAGCCTTAATGCCAAAAATCCAGAGAACAGCGTCGGCCCCCTCTCACCTCACTGATGATGGTGGAGGAATACAGCCCCTTTTGCAGGATGAGCATCACTCGCCAGGCAAAGACATGGGTATTAGGTCTGCTTGATCACAGCCGTGCCGTGGAACAATAAATCATGGGTTTCAGGTCTTCACCCCAAACACCCCGAAACCGGCGCCCCACGACACGCATGGGGAATACCCCAAGATCTCATCTACTCCCCGCTCAAGTGAGCGACAGGAGCAGCTAGCCCTGCTCCCCCGTCGGAAAGCGCGAGCGCCGTATCCGCGTTTTGAAATCCTTGCGCCCGTAGCGGGCTGTCATATCGGCTTCATAGACCGCGATGAGCCTCCGACCAACGGCACCACGGAAGGGTTCTTTGATAACTTGGCGGTAGTTGGGTTTGCGCCCCATCCACCGCAGAAGCTTTCGATTGCCGATGGGATCGTGAATATGGTCGTCAGCCGCTGTTGCCGGCCACTCATAGGGTACCGTCACGATGACCATATCGCTGATCTCCAGCAGCTTGCGGGCAAAGGGTATAACATCCGGCACATGTTCAAGCACCTGCAAGCAGGTCGCGACATCATATTTCTTGCCCCCAAAATCATGCGACAGAAAATCCCCCTGGATCCCCTCTACCGTTGAGGACCGATAGGGCTCTGCCATGTCAAAGGACACCCGTTCCGGGATCCAGTCGAACCACTCAAGATAGGGACAATTCGCGGTTCCAATATCGATCATGGATTTTGCGTTCTTCCCGAGGCTCCGAACAATATAGTCCAGATAGGAATAATACATGAGATCCATGCGGTTTTGCCAATATTGCCCGGATTCGTACCCAATCAGGATATTTGGATCCACATCATCAAGACTCTTCATACTCGCAATATCCTCAACCCAATTCCATTGCTCCATTGCCCCAAAAAACACAGAGGCTCTAGTTTGGGGGTTGGCTCATATCTATGCCGCTAAGAAGCCATAAAACCCAGCTGAGGTAAATCAACAAACACCCATACTGGGTGGCAAATTAGGGTTCCACCCGCTGGCATCTTGGCCAATCGGCGCGCCTTTGCCCCCGACCTAGGAAGAACAGCGCAGCCCCAAACTCGTGCTACGCTGAAACAAGGTACAATTCTTCTTTGAGGGCAAATGCGAATGCCTCACAGTTACAGACTTGATTTCCTCGGCGGCGCGGCGCCGCTTTCGCGGCCCCCTACCGATACTGAAACTTGCCGTTAGAATGGGTAATGTTGTTTTGGGTCTTCAATTGTCACCCAGCGGATTGAGGTAAAGGCCTCAACCGCAGCCTTGCCACCAAAACGGCCATAGCCTGAGTCCTTGACCCCACCAAACGGCATCTGAGCCTCGTCGCTCACGGTCGGACCATTGATATGGCAAATGCCGCTTTCAATCTGGTCAGCAACCGCCATGGCACGTTGAATGTTGGAGGAGTAGACCGCCGCTGACAGGCCATATTCGGTGTCGTTGGCCACACGGATCGCCTCTTCCTCGTCTTTGACACGAATGATCGGCTTTACTGGACCAAAGCTCTCTTGCGAGTAGATCGTCATCTCAGGCGTCACACCGTCGACCACCGTGGCCTCGACAATGGTCCCGTCGCGGGATCCCCCCGCCACAACACGCGCTCCTTTGGCCTTGGCATCGGCAATGAGCCGATCCATTTTTTCGGCTGCCTCAAAGCTGACAAGAGAGCCCAGCACGACCTGATCCCGCGGGTTCCCAGCTGGGAGCGCTTTTGCCTTTGCCGCCAGCGCAGCCGTGAACGCATCAGCGATGCTGTCGACCACAATGATCCGCTCGGTCGACATGCAGATCTGTCCCTGGTTCATAAAGGCACCAAAGGCAGCACCATTTACGGCAGCATCAATATCTGCGTCCTCCAGAACGATCAGTGGCGCCTTGCCGCCCAGCTCTAGCAGGACCGGTTTTAGCTGTGCTGCCGCCTTTTGCGCAATGATCCGGCCAACCTCGGTCGAGCCGGTAAAGTTGATATGGCGCACCTCGGGGGCCGCGATCAGTGCTGCGACCACGTCTGCGGCATCTTCGGGCGCATTGGTCACCACATTCAGCACCCCATCGGGGAAACCGGCGCGGCGGAAAGCTTCGCCAATAGCAAGATGGGTGGCGGGGCAGAGCTCCGAGGCTTTTAGGATCGCGGTATTGCCGCAGGCTATCGCCATGGCCACCGCGCGGGTGCCCAGGATGATTGGTGCGTTCCAAGGCGCAATTCCCAAACAGACCCCAAGAGATTTACGTTGAGCCATCGCCAAGGTACCCGGCTTGTTGGCTGGGATAATCTCTCCAGTGATCTGCGTGGTCATCGAGGCCGCTTCGCGCAGCATTCCAGCAGCCAGCATGCAGTTGAACCCGGTCCAGGGGGCTGTTGCCCCTGTCTCTGCCGTCGCGGTTGCGATGATACCCGGTGTCATCGCCTCCAGTTCATCGGCCGCCTTGAGCAGCAAACCCCGACGCGCGCCTGGACCAGTTTGCGACCATTCAGGAAAAGCGGCAGCGGCAGCTTTGGCAGCCGCAAGCGCATCCTCCACCCCCGCAGCCGGGGCGGTTGTTGCCACCTCTCCTGTCACCGGATCGCGACGTTCAAAGGTACGACCATCTAGGGCGGTCGCCTCAGCGCCACCAATCAACATGGAAATTTTCATTGGTTTACTCCTTGGAATTCAGTTCACGACAGCCCGTTTGAAGTGGCGTCAATATTGGCCCGCATCCCGCCATCGGTTGCGATGTTTACCCCACGCAGCCAGACAGAGCCCTCTGAGAGCAAAAACAAAACCACTGGCGCGATATCGGCGGGGGTTCCAGGACGATCCATGATTTTCATGTCCTCCTCAGCACGCGCGCCGAGAGTTTCCAGAAAGTCGGCCAGGATCGGCGTTTCGACAGGTCCTGGGCTGACCGCATTCATGCGAATGCCACGTTCTCTCCAGGTCCAGCGGTTCTCATGGGTCCAGGCAACCAAAGCCTGTTTGGTGAAAAAGTAACTGTAGTCGGGGGTGATCCCCTGAGCCGCACAGAAAGCAGGGACCCCGGCGTGGTCCAGGGTGTTTGCGGCCTGGATGCGGGCGGTTTCGCCTTCCCATCCGATCCCCGCGAGCGAGGCGAGGTTCACGATCGCCGCGCCGTCCGCCAAGCTATCGACCAGGCCCAGGGTCAAACGTTTGAGAGCCACCAGATTGACCGTCACCACCACCTCAGGCGGCGCAGTTGGCGGCACCCCTGCGATATTGGCCAGCCCATCCGCCTGCTCGCCCTTCAGGATTTCAATCACTGCATCCAATGCCGCCTCATCCATCAGGTCAACCTGATGGAAGCGGTCCACCGCGACACTGGGGGCATTGCGGTCAACGCCAATAACGACTGCCCCTTGCGTCTTTAGCTGCCTGGCGGTTTCAGCGCCGATACCGGATGCAACACCGGTGACGATGATTTTCTTACCTTCTAGCAAAGTAGTTCCTCTCTCACTTCAAGTTTTGACCGCAGCACCGCCGCCCAGATAGGCCGCCTGGACGGCTGGATCATTCAGCATGGCATCAGCGGCGTTCTCTCCGGTGATTTCACCATTTTCGATCAGATATCCCCGATCCGCGATGGCGAGACTTTGCTTGGCGTTCTGCTCGACCAGAAGCACCCCCATTCCGGTCTCGCGAATATGCGCCAGATTGCCGAAGAGTTCAGAACACAAGAGAGGCGACAGCCCCAGCGAGGGTTCATCCAGCATCAGTATTTCGGGGTTGGCCATCATTGCACGGCCAATAGCTACCATCTGCTGCTCGCCTCCCGACATGGTCCGCGCCAGCTGGCTCTTGCGCTCGACCAGCTTGGGAAACAGCTCCAACACCCATTTCAGGTTCTTGTCTTTGCCTCTCTGTCCGCGCTTGGAGTAGGCTCCTAGCATCAGGTTTTCCCAAACCGTCAGATCACCAAATATACCCCGTCCCTCAGGCACAAAGGCGATACCTGCCTCGACAATTTCGTCCGGTTTGCGTGACAGAATATCCTGTCCGTTCAGATCAATGCGACCTGTGCATTGCCCCTCACAAATGCCTCCGATGGCGCGCAAGAGCGAGCTCTTTCCCGCCCCATTGGCCCCCAGCATGACAACAATTTCACCCGGTGAAACGGTCAGCGACACGCCAGAAAGGGCGCGATGCAGCCCGTATGATACGGATAGATCCGCGATATTCAGCATCACCCTTCCCCCAGATAGGCGCGGATCACTTCCGCATCAGACAAAACCTCGGCGGGAGTGCCTTCGGCAATCTTGGTGCCTGAGTTCATCACCACGCAGCGATCACAGAGGGAGCGAATAGCATCCATCACATGTTCAACCAGAATGATCGTCCGCCCCTCGCTCCGCAGATCCGCGATTAACGCAATCCCAATTTGCAGCTCACTGGGATTAAGCCCCGCAAGCCATTCATCGAGCAACAGAACCTCAGGTTCAGAAGCCAGCGCGCGGGCCAGTTCCAGCCGTTTCTGGTCGATATAGGTCAAGGCATCAACGCCGAGATCTTTCTTGTCCCCCAGCTCCAGCCTGTCCAACAGATCCGATGCAAAGCGCTCTGCCTCTGCACCCCAACGCGGCTTATGGGAAAAGGCAGCACCTGCTATGACATTTTCCAATACCGTCAGCTTGGGCAGGATACGCACCAACTGAAAGGTCCGCGCCACGCCCAGTCGAGCGATTTTATGCGGAGGCAGCGGCGTCAGATCCGCGCCCTTCAGCACGATTGCCCCACTGGAGGCTTTCAGCGCGCCCGAAATCAGGTTCATGGTGGTGGATTTTCCAGACCCATTCGGGCCGATGATCCCCATCACCTCGTGTTCACGCACATCAAAACTCAGATCATTGACAGCGACGAGACCGCCAAAACGCTTGGTCAGGTTTTGCACCCGTAGAATTGTATCCCCCGGCGTCATTTGCGCATCCTTCCGAGCATGGTTTCAAATAGGCCAGTGAAGCCGTGGGGAATGAGGTAGACAATCAACAGGAACGACAGGCCAAGAAACAAAGTTGTTGAGTTTGGAAAGGACACCGTGATCGCCTCCCAGGCCAAGGTGAAAGGAATGACGCCGACCAATGGGCCCCATAGCCGGTGAACCCCGCCGAGCAGCGCCATGATCACCACCATAAAGCTGAGCTCAGGAGAGAAGACGACATTGGGTTCAATGTAGGAATAGCGTGGCGCGACGATGGCCCCAACAAGGGCCGCAAAGAAGCCAGTGGTCATAAACAAGATGACCTTGGACCAGGCGGTATTGATGCCAACATGGCGGGCGACCTCTTCGTCATTGCCGATAATGCGCAGCGCAAAGCCAAGACGTGAGCGGTTAAGCCAACTCCCCGCAAGAAAAACCACAGCCGCAACAGCGAGCAACATCCAGTAGATATGTGCCTCAGTAAAATCGGTCAGCACATAGAGCCCCCGCGAGCCGAGGAAGTTATTCTGCACCCAAGAGACAAGATTGCGCACCATCTCGGCCAGGCCCAGGGTAAAAATCACAAAATAGACCCCCGACAGGCGCAGGGTCGCCAGCCCAACCAGCAGCGCCAGCGCAGTGGCCACCAATGGCGCGATCAGCGCCATGGTCCAGAAACTCTGCTCGTAGTCGCTCATGCCGGTGCCGACCATATAGCCGCCGATGCCAAAGAATGCCCCAGTGGACAGCGCAATCAGATGGGTCGGGCCAGAGAACAGGGCCCAACTGGTAGACAGAGCGATGTACATCATCGCGGTGGTGGCAATCGACAACCAATAGCCGTCTGAAACAAGGGGTACGACCGCCGCCGCAAGAAGCAGGCCGCCAAGGGCGAGGTTTTGCATGATGGTCCTGCTCATGTTGTTTTCCTTCCGAACAGGCCCTGTGGTCGAAACAGCAACACGCAAAGGAAGATGGCATAGGCTGCAACAAGGGTGAGACCAGGATCAATCACCGTGGCGACGGCTGTCTCAACAAGGCCAAGGATCAGCGCGGCAATAATGGCGCCGCGAATGTCTCCGACACCGCCCATGATGAGAATAATCAACGCCTTCATGGTGAAGATCACCCCAATCGAGGCATCCAGCGTGATAAAGGTCGAAATCAGCGAGCCGCCAACAGCCGTCACTGCGCCCCCAATGGCAAAGGCAAGGGCAGAAACTCGGTCAACATTGATACCAACCAGCCCCGCAGCTTCGGTGCTGACCGAGACAGCGCGTACCGCTGTGCCGGAGTAAGTGCGGTTCAGCCAGTAATAGAGCGCGCCTCCGATGGCACAGGCTCCAACAAAGGCCACCAGACGATTCAGCGCCACGGTTTTTCCCAAGAGGGTGAAGGGATCCGCCAGGAAGGAATAGGTGAAATACTCACCGTGGATCGAGACCATGACGCCCACCAACACAAAGCTCATACCAAAGGTGGCCAGAATTGAATCGACCTCCAATTGACCTTGGGTTTTGGCCCGCCGCACCAGGGGCAGCAGCAAAAAGCGATAGACCAGCCAATTGCCGACAAAGGCCAGCGGTGCTACAATGACATTTGTCAGCAACGGGCTGATGGCGGCGGCGGAGAACAGCCAAAAGGCGGCAAGTCCACCCAGGACCAGCATCTCGCCATTGGCCAGATTCATAATCCGCGCCACCCCATATTGTAGATTTAGCCCCATCGCCATAAGCGCATAGGTGCCGCCCAGCAAAAGCCCGGACAGAAGGATATCCATTGATACTTAGCCTTTAATCTGTGTGATCCGCCCGAGGCTTCGGGCGGATCTGTCAGCAGAAGTTAGTTCCAGCCATCTTTGGCAACTGCGGAAACGGAATCTCCCATGCCGGTGTCGGCAACGGCCCGGAATACCCCATCGCGCCACTGGCCCACGGACCAATAACGTTCAGAGTTGTTGTTCTCATTAAATGAGATCGTGCCGATCACAGTATCAAAGCTGTTGGTCTTGATGAACTCCACCGTCGCCGCGCGATCAATGGTGCCGACCCCTTCGATCGCTTGCTCCAGAACCTGCAGGCTGGAATAGTAGGTCGCAGAGGCCCAGTAATCGGCCTCCTTGCCGGTAACCGCCTTATGATTGGTACGGTATTCCTGCATGATCGGCGTATCCGGGTTCACCCCGCCTGCACCAATATTGCCCTCAATTTTAGAGCCGAACTTACCCGCATAGGCCGGGAAAGCCGTGGCAACGGCTGTGTAGAAGACCTTTACATTTAGATCTTCGATGATCGCCTGCTCCGTCAGCCCAAAAGTATCTGGCGGATAAGACCAGGCCACAAAGGTATCTGGTTCTGCGTTTTTTGCGCCCTTGATGACGGGCGACAAATCCGGTGTGCCCAGCGGGTAGGATTTGTCATAAACGATTTCAAAACCCGCCTCTGCCAGCATGGGACGCGCTTTGTCGGCCAGCTCGATACCAAAGGCATCTGCCACATTGACCATGGCCACCCGGTTACCGATGGTACCGGCATCGCGCATTGTCACCAGAGTATCGCGCACCCCTTCGACAAAACCGGAGGTGGTGCCCAGGGTGAAGAACATATTGGGAAAGCGTTTGGTCAGGGTGGGGATCTGGTCGGTGATGGCACTGACGGCCACTAGCGGGTAGTTGTATTTTGCGTAAATCGGTGCGGCTGCAATGTTAAAACCAGTGCCATAGGGCGACAACATAAAGTCGACTTCATCTTGAGTGGCCAGACGCTGAACCGCCTTGATATGTTCGGCGGGGTTCGTCTTGTCATCGTATGTGATGATTTCAACAGGACGCATCTCACCGTCGACCTTCAGGCCTCCGCGCGCATTGACCTGATTGGCCCAGAATTCAATATTGGGCGTATGGGTCACCGCCTCGCCACCGGCCAAGGGCCCGGTCAGATGCGCAACAACACCAAATTTGATCGGCTCTGCAGCCAGGGCTGTGGATGCCATCAAGGTCGAGATGCCCAGCGCTGCGCCAGCGCCAAACACCATCGCGCGGCGTTTCAATGTATAGGTCATGGTTTCCTCCTCCGGTTTCTGTTCTTCTCTGCGGCCTGGATCTTAGACCCCAGGCTTGCGAGCCCTGGTGAGCCAGCGCAGCTCGGTAAATTCGTGGATCGCCCAGCGCCCCCCAAAGCGGCCGTAACCGCTGGATTTGACCCCGCCAAAGGGCGCATGGGGCGTGTCATCAATGGTGCAGCGGTTGATATGGCAAATGCCGCTATGCAGCTGCTCTGCGACAATTCCAGCACGCTCCTCATTCGCGCTGAACACCGCACAGGCCAGGCCGTATTCGCTGTCATTGGCGACGGTAATCGCCTCCAGATCATTGGCGACGCGGGTCACCGCCAAGATTGGTCCAAACACCTCCTCGCGATAAACGCGCATATCCGGTTCAACCCGGTCCAACAGGGTCGGCTCAAGAAAGGCGTCGCGGGCTTTGCCCCCGCCAACCAGCTCTGCGCCCTTAGACAAGGCGTCACTGATCAGCCCAGTCAGCCGCTCTGCTGCGTCGATGCTAATGACCGGGCCAACCTGGGTAGCCGCCTCTCGCGGATCGCCAAATTTGAGTTTCCGGCGCCCTTCTTCGATGCGGACAATCAGAGCATCGGCCAGGTCATCAGCTACAATCAGACGCTCAGTCGACATGCAGACCTGCCCTTGATTGGTATAGGCCCCCTCCAAAGCTGCAGCGGCTGCCAAGTCGATATCGGCGTCGCCAAGAACCAGCATGGCTGACTGGCCGCCCAGTTCCAGCAGAGAGCGCTTGAGATGCTTGGCCGAGAGTTCCGCCACTCGTCGCCCCACCCGCGTAGAGCCGGTGAAATTCACCCGTCGCACCACGGGCGAGGCAATCAAAGCCTCTACCACCTCTTCGCTATCTTCTGCGCGAGTCAAAATCACGCGGGCAACCCCCTCAGGCAGCCCCGCGGCCTCTAGCACCTCTCCAAACATCCGAAAGGTACGTGGGGCAAATTCGCTGCCCTTCAGCAAAACGGTATTGCCACACAACAGCGGCATCGCAATCGCGCGCGCGCCCAGCACCAGGGGGGCGTTCCAGGGCGAGATACACAGGCAGACCCCGCAGGGCATGCGCACCGCCCGACTATCCAGACCACGCCTCTCAGGGAGCGGCTCAACCTGCTCCACCTCTTGGGCATATGTGGCGGTTTCGCGTAGGATTTCTGCGGCGAAGTGAAGGTTCTGCAGCGCCCATTCCGCTGGCGCGCCAATTTCATCTGCCATGGAGGCCAGAAAATCGTCCCGCCGCGTTTCCAATTCACGCGCAGCAGTGACTAGAAAAGCCGCGCGCTCTGTAGCCCGCAGCCCTGACCACTGAGGAAATGCTGCCGCAGCCTGTGCGGTCAAGCCCAGGCAGTGGTCTCGATCATAGGCCGTCTCGCGGCTGACCACACGGCCATCTACCGGGCTAACCCGCTCAAGACTGTATTCAGCAGCGGACTGCTGTTGCGCTGACAAAACCGCCATAATTCCACACCAGGCCAAAGCCTGCCTCCCTGTGTTCCAGTATGATTGAAATACATTGACATGAAATGCTCATTTCTGGACAAGTATTGTGAAAAATTGGCATTTCGAATGAACAAAAGCTACGCAACCGCACAGGATGAATCAGAAGCGCTCCACAACAGGGTGCTCCGGTTCCGCTTGCCCGACGGGTTCTCTACGCTGCTTTTGCTGGAACAAGGCCGACTTTTGGCGGGCGAAAGCGAACAGGAGATCAATGGGCCCGCGCTTTGCTTTTGGCCCGCTGGCCAACGTCCCACGCTGTGCCTAAACGCGGGTGCCCGCGCCCGCATTTTGGGCTTGAGCGACGCCATCATCTTGGATTCAATTGGCGCACGCGCTGAATCCGTGCATCTGCGCATGCTCACCGAGCACCCGTTTTTCGCCCCGCTACAGCAACCAGCGGTCCAGGAACAAGTCATGGCTTTGGTCCGCTGGTTTGTTACCGAGCTGAACGAAGCCGAAGTGCAATCTCCAATGTCGCTCTCTGCGCAGTTGCGCCTGCTGTTTATTGGCGCATTACGGCTGTACCAACCCGACCAAAACGATAGCGGCCTGGAGCAGACCAATATTCTGCGACAGTTTCGCCATCTGGTGGAGCTGCATTACCGCGCCCATTGGCCCGTGGGCGACTATGCCAGCAAGCTCGGGATCGACTATGATCGCCTGCACCGCACCTGCAAGCGGGAAACCGGTCGCAGCCCCGGTGAGTTGGTGCATGAGCGGCTCACAGCAGAGGCCAAGGTCCGGCTGGAAAAATCAGGGACCCCACTGAAACAGATCGCGGCGGACTTAGGCTTTCCCGATGCGACCCGATTCAGCCATTTTTTCAAACGCCGTACTGATATGGCCCCCGGAGCCTACAGGGCAATTGTTTCCCGCCCCGACGGTGAAGACCTCATCGAGCTGCGGCGCGGGTTTTCTGACTGGCCTTAGGCGCAACATGCCCTCGGTAAAGCAAACCCTTTTGCACGGCACTATAGCTGCCAAAAACCTGCCGGCGGCCGCGATAGCTGCGGCGCGGCCCTTACGGCAAAAGGGCCAGACGAGCCATAAACAGGGCTTTCACCGCCTCGGCCTTCACAGCGAGGCAGACAGAGGTTTCCCCTCGGCTCCCTTTGAGTGCCTCCAGAGTTGCGCCTGAAGTCTCGCCTGCACAAGACACGCGGATTGGCAGTTTTTTGACCTCAAACAACTCTGGATGGGAACAGGCGATCACCGCTGCGGGATCATGCAGAGAACAGCCATCAAATTTTCCAACGGTTTCATAGAACCTCAAATAGAACTCTGACATGGACTGCAACATCCCCCCTAGTTCGGGGGACTGCGCCCCGATGGAGGCGAAATCTGCTTTGGTGCACAAAATACGATGGGTGACATCCAGCCCCACCATGAGTAGCTTGGCTCCGGCAGCAAAAACCACATCCGCCGCATGGGGGTCATGATAGATATTTGCTTCTGCATGGGGAGTGATATTGCCCCCTTCATCCAGGGAGCCACCCATAATGACCATACGTTTGAGGTTGTTGACAAATTCGGGATCGCGCTGAATGGCCAATGCGATATTGGTCAGAGGACCGATGGGACACAGCACCAGTTCGCCGCGATGTTCGCGTGCCATGCGGATCAGAAAATCAGCGGCGTCTTCGGGCACAGATACACCCTTGGGGTCCTCAGCGGGAATGTCGCCAAAGCCCTCTTCACCATGCACCTGAGATGAGGGAGCAAAGGGCGGTAGAGAGAGCGGCCCATGCGCGCCCTCGGCCACTGGCAGTTCCAGACCCGCTTTTTCCAACAATCGCAGGGCATTGCGCGTGGCTATCGGCGTGGTGACATTGCCAAAGATCGTCGTGAGCCCCAAGAGCTCGATGTCTGGCGCTGCGGCGGCATAAAAAATCGCCATGGCATCATCGATGCCTGGGTCTGTGTCGATAATCAGTTTAATCATGGCTGTCTCCACCACCCTCCCCGCTTCTGGCAATCCGGCCTATCACTTGCACAGCTGCCGCCGCAAGGTCTGTAGTGCCAGGCGGTGGTTGCTAAAAACAAATGCAAACGCCCCTGCAAATATGTTGCACAGACATTTGGGTCACATGAAGGTGCCAGTCTCAGAAAACCCAGGGCTAGGAACGCCAAGGCCATCAGAACGAAGGCAATTGCCAAAAGAGGTTACGTATTGAACAGGAAGTGCATCACATCGCCATCTTTGACGATGTAGGATTTCCCTTCTGCGCGCATCTTACCCGCTTCTTTGGCGCCCTGTTCGCCGTCGCAGGCAATGAAATCCTCATAGGCAATGGTTTCTGCGCGGATAAAGCCCTTTTCAAAATCGCCATGGATCACCCCTGCGGCCTGTGGTCCAGAGGTGCCCTGACGAATGGTCCAAGCGCGGGCCTCTTTGGGGCCGACAGTGAAATAGGTTTCCAGATGCAGCAGTTCATAACCTGCGCGGATAAGACGGTCGAGACCAGCCTCTTGAAGCCCCATTTCCTCAAGAAACATCTGCGCTTCCTCGGCTTCGAGCTGGCTGATCTCTTCTTCGATCTGCGCCGAAATTACCACATGGGAGTTGCCCTGCGCCGCCGCCATTTCCGCCACTTTGGCAGAATGGGCGTTTCCTTCAGCAGATTCCGACTCACCAACGTTGCAGACATAGAGCACTGGTTTTGTGCTCAACAGCTGCAACATTTTCCAGGCTTTGGCGTCTTCATCGTCGACTTCAACCAACCGCGCAGGTTTGCCTTCTTCCAGCATCTCCTGGGCTTGCGCCAGCAAGCGTTCTTGCTGCTGCGCCTCTTTGTCATTGCCCTTGAGCTTGCGTACCAAATTGGCGCGGCGCTTTTCGATGCTCTCAAGATCCGCCAGCATCAACTCGGTTTCGATGGTTTCAGCATCCGCCACGGGATCAACGCGCCCGTCGACATGGGTCACATCACCGTCTTCGAAACAGCGTAAAACATGTGCAATTGCATCGGTTTCACGGATATTGGCCAGGAACTGGTTGCCCAAGCCCTCCCCTTTGGAAGCGCCTTTTACCAGACCAGCAATATCCACAAAGGTCATCCGGGTTGGGATGATCTGTTTGGAGCCCGCAATTGCTGCAAGCTTATCAAGGCGGCTGTCTGGAACGCCGACTTCGCCCACATTGGGTTCGATGGTGCAGAACGGAAAATTCGCGGCCTGCGCCGATGCGGTTTTGGTCAATGCGTTGAACAAGGTAGACTTGCCGACGTTCGGCAGGCCCACAATTCCCATTTTAAAGCCCATCTCAGCCTCCTGATGCCACTTGGGAAAGGCTTCTAGGCAGCATTGCCCCCCGGCGCAAGCCAGCAATGCCACTTGGCATGGGGTCTCCCTTATCTGTTGACCGACCGCTTATCATCGGGAAAGGTAACAAACGCCTTCACAAATTGTCTCGTAAACGTGTGGGCAGGTTTAAACGCACGATTACGACCCTATCTCCTCCCGAGTTCCATGAAGTTATGGGGAAAGAAATGAAAAACAGAATTGCCCTCTCAGCCGCTTTTGCCGTAGGGCTGGCAGGCTCCGCTCTTAGCCAGGAAATCGTTCTTGGCGCAGGTTATTCCGACTATTCACGACGGGGCGCCGAGGATGGCGTGATTCTGTCTATGGAGTATATCCATCGCCCCTTTTACGAAGGGCGCGTCTTTTCTGCGCGGCTCGCAGGCGCGATTGAGGTGGTTGAAACCGGCGATGCCTTCCTTGGCGGCGGTCTAAGCGGCAAATGGGATCTGCAGCAGGATTGGTTTATCGAGGCCAGCGTGCTTCCAGGCGCCTTTATTGAAGGGACAGCCTTAAATGATCTTGGCTCTACATTTGAGATTCGCAGCCAGCTCGCGGTTGGGAAACGGTTCAAAAGTGGCAAGGCCCTATCCCTGGCGCTCAGTCATAAATCCAATGCCTCAACCGCTGACATCAACCCAGGCGTAAATGCTCTCACTTTGCGCTGGCATATTCCGCTGAACTAACAGTTGCAAAACGCAATTGAGCCCTGCGGCGGGATTGATTTCCCTTGCAACTTTCGGCACACCGGAGCGGTAAGTTGCAAGAGGCCCACTGATGACCCGTATTGACGCAAAATTCGCCGAACTCAAAGCCGCCGGCAAAAAGGCCTTTGTGTCCTATGTCATGGCTGGCGACCCAGACTATGATCGCTCGCTTGAGCTGGTAAAGGGCCTGCCTGCCGCTGGCGTCGATATTATCGAACTGGGCTTGCCCTTTACCGACCCCATGGCCGACGGCCCGACGATTCAGCTGGCGGGTCAACGGGCGCTGGATGGCGGCATGACGCTGGAAAAAACCCTTCAGTTGGCAGCAGAATTTCGCAAGGATGACACCACCACCCCCATCGTTTTGATGGGGTACTACAACCCGATCTACAATCGAGGTGTCGAAAAATTCCTGGTCGATGCCAAAGCGGCAGGCATCGACGGGTTGATCGTTGTCGATCTCCCCCCAGAAGAAGACGACGAGCTCTGCATCCCCGCGCAACAAGCTGGCTTGAACTTCATCCGTCTTGCAACCCCGACCACGGACGACAAACGCCTGCCTACCGTGCTGCAAAACACCTCTGGCTTTGTTTATTATGTGTCTGTGACGGGCATCACTGGTGCAGCCGAAGCCCAGGCCGGGGATGTTGGCCCCGAAGTGGCCCGGATCAAAGCCTCCACCGATCTGCCGGTTATCGTCGGCTTTGGCATCAACACACCAGAAAAGGCCCAAAACATCGCTTCGATCTCGGATGGGGCTGTGGTTGGCAGCGCCATCGTCAGCAAAATGGCTGATAGCCAATCCGTTCCCGATACATTGGCCTTTGTCAAATCGCTCGCGGAAGGCGCCCATAAAGGGTAGTTTTAGCGGATTTTGATCCTGCTAGACTGGGCCGCGCCTTCGGGTGCGGCTTTTTGCATTTTGCGCAGTCCCACTCAGAGTGTTGCAGTGAGAGGTGTAAATTGGTAAGGAAACCTTACCACAGCAAAGCGAGGGTTCATCCGTGCCGGTCATCACCAATATCCAGGATCTGAAACGCATCTATGAGCGGCGGGTGCCGCGGATGTTCTTTGACTATGCGGAAAGCGGCAGCTGGACGGAACAGACCTTTCGCGAAAACACCTCCGATTTTGAGCAGATCCGTCTGCGTCAGCGCGTGGCCGTGGATATGTCAGGGCGCAGCACAGCAGCGCAAATGATCGGCGAAGAGGTCTCAATGCCAGTGGCCCTGGCCCCGGTTGGCCTCACGGGGATGCAACATGCAGATGGCGAGATCAAAGCCGCCAAGGCCGCCGAAGATTTTGGCGTGCCCTTTACGCTCTCCACCATGTCAATCAACTCGATCGAGGATGTGGCCGAGGCCACAACCAAGCCGTTCTGGTTCCAGCTCTACACGATGAACGACGAAGACTATGTGCGTCGACTGATCCAGCGGGCCAAAGATGCCAAATGCTCTGCTCTGGTGATCACCCTGGATCTGCAGATCCTCGGCCAACGCCACAAGGACCTGAAAAACGGCCTCTCCGCGCCGCCAAAACTGACACCCAAAACCATTGCCAACCTGATGACCAAATGGGCCTGGGGTATCGAAATGCTCGGCGCCAAACGACGCGAATTTGGCAATATTGTTGGCCATGTCGAAGGTATCTCCGATGCCTCCTCATTGGGGGCCTGGACCTCTGAACAGTTCGACCTCTCGCTGGACTGGGGCAAGATTGCCAAGCTCAAGGAGATGTGGGGCGGCAAGGTGATCCTCAAGGGTATTCTGGACGCAGAAGACGCCAAGATGGCCGTCAAAGTGGGCGCCGATGCCATTGTGGTCTCAAACCATGGCGGACGTCAGCTGGACGGCGCGCTCAGCTCAATTCGGATGCTCCCACAAATCTTGGACGCCGTTGGCGGCGAAGTCGAAGTGATCCTGGACAGTGGCATTCGATCTGGCCAGGACGTGTTGAAATCGCTGGCCATGGGCGCTGATGGCACGATGATTGGCCGCGCCTTTGTCTATGGTCTGGGTGCTATGGGGCAAAAAGGTGTCACCACAGCGCTGGAGGTTATTCACAAAGAGCTGGATACCACAATGGCACTTTGTGGTGAACGCGACATCGCTAACCTCGGGCGGCACAATCTGTTGATCCCAAAAGGTTTTGAAGGCGAGTGGCAGGACTGACCTGGTTCCCACCTAGCTAAAAATCCGGTCCTGAAACCAGATCAGGGCCGGATAGGCGCAAAGCCAAATCCAGAAGAAACGGTTCAGTCCAAAAAAGCAGGCGTTGGAAAAATGGAACCCGGCGGCGCAGAGCAGCGCCAGCTTCAGCGCCACAGGATCCAAGAGCGAGAGCGGAAAGGCCAGCTCGAACAGGATCACCGCCCAGCCCATCACAAATAGAAAACGCGGGCGATCCGCCAGATCCCTTAGCCCCTCACTCACTGGATAGGCGGAAAAGCGAAACACATCGCGCAGCGCTTCACCGCGCTGCCATTCTGGGTTCACCACCTTGACCCAGCCTGAGACAAAATAGGACAGCACCAGCTGCACCGCCAGATAGGACAGAGCCATCTCCTGCCAGAACGGCGTTGGTGCCAGATGTGCCAGGCCCAGACAGCTGAGGATCAGCATGGTCATCTTGTCGCTGCCGCCATTATAGGGTCCCTGATAGCGCCAGAGCATAGCCAGGCTAACCAGCCAAAGCCCCCAGACTGGCCAAGCGCCACCAAATCCTAGCCCCATTGCCACGCAGAGCAGCAGTCGTGGCACGTAGATCATCCGATCACCGCGCGCCAGATGCTCCAGGCTTTGCTGAGCTATGGCAAAGGACAGCAACAACTGCATCAAGCCCATCGCCTGCGCGGCCGTAAGGCCCTTCTGCAATACGTCCAGAACACTCACGCTGACGCCCCCTGCAAACTGGCCAAGGAGACCGGAGTGCTTTCATACTCCACCAGCTTAACGATCTGCGCCCCCTGCCGCGACAAAAACACAAGCCGAAACTGCAAGGCCCCTGGCCCAGCAGGCAGGGCCCTGGCAACCCGCAAATTGATCTCATCAATGCTATGCTGACTTGGTGCCTCAATCAGCCGCTCAGAACAGCTGACTAGATAGAGCTGCTCGTTCCAATCCGGGTTCCACAACATGCGACACAGGATTTGCCCCACACCCAAACTCGCCGGTCGTGGGCGATCCTCTTGCCACCCGCCCAGGCTCTCACCCGCAATCAGGCGATATTCTATCCGCGGCGAAGGGGCCACGGTCTTGAAAAACCGCCACGAAGGGATCACGGTAGGCAAAAATAGGGTAAGAAGACGCAGCACCTAGGCAACTCCAGAAATTAGATAGAGTTTTCCAGACTAACCTGCGGCCTTTAAAACTTCCTTTTTGCTTTCGCTCATTGTCAGTCCCTGCTCTGTCGGCTTCGTTTGGCCATAAGTATCCCAGGGGGAGGCCCTAGGCCGGAGAGAAGCGCCCCAATTTGCGTGCACCTGCAAACTGTCCTCTTGCGGGAATCCCCAATCCCCTGTAAGGGCAGGCCTTCACGTGGGGTGACAGCCTTGGAGGCACCCTGCTCAGATATATTGGAGAATACAAATGGCAAAAGAGATTCCTGATCTCGTCGCCGAGGAACGTGCGGGGACGGGCAAGGGCGCCGCTCGCGCAGCACGTCGTGCTGGCATGGTTCCTGGTGTTGTTTACGGTGGTGACGCGGATCCCCTTTCGATCCAGATCCCTTTCAACGTCCTGTTGAAAAAGCTGAAAGCTGGCAAATTCAAGTCCACCCTGTGGAACCTGAAAGTAGAAGGCCAGGAAGACGTACGCGTGATCTGCCGCGACGTTCAGCGTGATGTTGTCAAAGATCTGCCAACACACCTCGACCTGATGCGCCTGCGCCGGACTTCGGAAATCAACCTGTTCATCCCGGTTGAATTCATCAACGAAGACACCTGCCCTGGCGTCAAAAAAGGCGGCATGCTGGCCGTGGTTCGTCCCGAAGTCGAACTGGTTGTGACTGCTGGTGACATTCCTGAGAAGCTGACCGTTGACCTGGCGAACAGCCAAATCGGCGACGTAATCACCATCTCGTCGATTGAACTGCCTGCTGGCGCACGTCCGACAATCGACCGTGACTTCGTTGTTGCAAACATTGCAGCACCCGGCGGCATCTCTGCCGCGGATGAAGACGAAGAAGGTGGCGAAGAAGCTGCTGCCGAAGAATAAGATCACTTCCCCGATGGGATGTGATGAAACGGGGTCCTTCGGGGCCCCGTTTTGGTTTTTAGCCCCCCCTGCTAGAATGCTTCCGCTTGATCAACCCGTGAGTCTCGGAGCCGATCTGGGAACAATAAAAACTCCCATAAATCCGCAAAAACTGTCCAAAAAAAGGAACAAGCTCTAAACAGAATCCTCGTAGCAACACACCACTCGTTTGCACTTTACAGCCAGACTTGCCCTACATGCGTAAGGGGTGATGTGTGATGTTGGATAGGTTAGAACAGGAAGAAGCAAGACTGCGCCGAAGGCTGTTGTTCAGGATTTTACGGGGGTTCAGCTTTGATGCCCCAAGATTTGGTGGCGAGACCATAACGGAGCCTATTCCGCCTCATCTGCTGGGCAAAGATGCCGACTATTTGCGCCCGCAGCGCGGCACCTCGGCATAACCCGCAGGTATACCTGCATCCTTTCTGTGGCTACGGATTGCTGCTCTGGATTTTTGCAGAAAATTTGGTCATATAGCCTCCATGACAGCGATCTGGCTCCCGGTAGGCAGCTCGGTCGCAGCACCGGCTAAATGTGGATTGAGACAGGCAATGAAACTCTTGGTAGGGCTCGGGAATCCCGGCGCTAAATATGCCCGCAACAGGCACAATATCGGCTTCATGGCACTGGACGAAATCGCCTCTGATCATGGATTTTCTCCCTGGAAAGCCAAATTTCAGGCACAGATGTGTGAGGGCACTCTCGGCGGGGTCAAAGTCCTGCTGCTTAAACCGCAAACCTTCATGAATCTCTCTGGCCAGTCAGTTGGCGAAGCCATGCGCTTTTACAAGTTAACCAGCCAAGATGTCACCGTGTTACATGACGAATTGGATCTGGCACCTGGCAAATGCCGGGTCAAACAGGGCGGTGGACACGCCGGCCACAATGGGCTGCGCTCTCTGCATTCCCATATCGGTGCCGATTATGGCCGTGTCCGGCTGGGCGTGGGACACCCGGGACACAAAGATGCGGTTGCGGGTTATGTACTGCGCGATTTCCCCAAGGCCGATGAGGCCTGGCTAGATGATCTGCTGCGCGGCATTTCAGATGGGGCCGTTGCGCTGGCAGCCGGAGATGGCGGCAAATTTATGAACGCCGTGTCCCTGCGCGTCGCCCCGCCGCGCAGTTCTACCGGATCAAAGCCTCCCACCAAAACGAAATCAGCACCGCCGCAGGCGTCTGGTAAACCCGTAAAACAACAGCCCGTTGGCAAAGATCCAGCAGAGCCTGCTGCAAAACCGCCCTCCCCAGAACCTGACACCCGCTCAGCGATGGAAAAACTGGTAGATAAGTTCAAATAACACCGCCAACAGTCCGCCCCTCTTCTGTAGGAGCCAGTCCAAGCATTTCACATATGGCGATACATCCTGTAAGCTGCCCTGTATGAAGCAAGATCAAAGCATAAACGTCCTGGGCGCGCCGTTGCAGCCCTGCTCAACGCAGCCCCTCACTGGCTTCTTTCGCGATGGGCATTGCAACACCTGCGCCGAGGATCAGGGCAGCCATACCGTCTGTGCCGTGATGACAGCTGAGTTTCTCGCTTATTCAAAATATGTCGGCAATGATCTGTCAACGCCACGTCCCGAATTTGGCTTTGGTGGTTTGAAACCGGGCGACCGTTGGTGCCTCTGTGCCAGCCGCTTTTTGCAAGCCGCCGATGAGGGCTGCGCGCCGCTTGTCTGCCTTGAGGCAACCCATGCACGGGCCATGGAAATCGTGCCATTGCCTCTGCTGCAGACCCACGATGCCGGGGAATCAGACCGGCAGATCTAGAATGAACCAAATCTCTGGCGACATTCATTCGCCTTATGACACTGGGCAATTGACCCGCGCCCAGTTTTGCAGCTATGGCACTGTGGTAGCCAGCAGATGCCGTTCCCTCGGTCGTTCAACGCCAGCCTGTTTTTCACTCAGATCAGGAGACCGGCATGAGCTACATCGCCATGAACCGCTTCAAAATTCGCCCCGGACGCGAAGAAGACTTTGAAAATATTTGGAGATCTCGCGAATCTCACCTGAACGAACTCCCAGGGTTTCGCGAATTCCGTCTGCTCAAAGGGCCGCAAACCGAAGAGTTCTGCCTCTATTCCAGCCATGTTGTCTGGGACAGTCACGCAGACTTTGAAGCCTGGACCAAATCGGAACAGTTCCGGGCTTCGCACCGCAATGCAGCTAAACGCGAAGGCGAAAGCCCGATCCTTGGCCACCCGGAGTTCGAGGGTTTCAACACAGTCCTTCATGAGGCGAGCTGACCTCTACCAAAGGCATTGACCCAAAATGGGATTGGCCGACCCGGTTCCCCGGATCGGCCGCTATCATTCCCTAAGCCGCACAAGGTCGCTCATCAGGCCTTCGATGCCGTTGTGCACGGTCAGGCAATCTACCCTTACCAGAGATGCTTTCGAGTGCCTCCAGCTCTTTCAGCCGCAGCATGACCGGGTTATCCGGTTCAACCTGACCGGTGAGCGCTGTTTAGGCGGGAAAGGTAATTTCACTCAATAAGTTATTGCTGGCCCCCGCACACCATTGGCGTGCAAGAAGCAAGATTACCGAGTTGCGCAACATTTGCAAAACCACCCCCATATATACAAAACGGCGCCCCTGCTTTGGAGCGCCGTTATTAGCAGATATTTCAAAACCCAACCGGCCGGTTGGGCCTAGAAGGCAGCAAAGGATCACTCCTCGAAAGTGCGGCCCTCTTCGGTGTCTGACATGTCAAAGCCCAAGTGCTTTGCCACGGTAAAGACGTCTTTGTCTCCGCGTCCACACATGTTCATCACGATGATATGGTCCGTAGGCAGATCAGGTGCGATTTTCATGACATGAGCCAACGCGTGGCTGGGCTCAAGTGCAGGGATGATGCCTTCCATGGAACAGGACAGCTGGAAGGCCTCCAGGGCCTCCTTGTCGGTGATCGAGACATATTCGGCGCGACCGGTGTCGTGCAGCCAGGAATGTTCAGGCCCGATGCCGGGGTAATCCAAACCCGCAGAGATCGAGAAGCCCTCCTTGATCTGGCCGTCTTCGTCTTGCAGCAGATAGGTGCGGTTGCCATGCAAGACACCTGGTCGACCACCAGTGAGCGAGGCACAGTGCTGCATCCGGTCATCAACGCCCTTCCCCCCGGCCTCGACGCCGATGATATTGACGGATTTGTCATCAAGGAATGGGTGGAACAAGCCGATTGCATTGGAGCCGCCGCCAATGGCAGCAATCAGTGTATCCGGCAGACGTCCCTCGCCTTCCTGCTCGGCCAGCTGCCAGCGCACCTCTTTGCCGATGATGGATTGGAAGTCACGCACCAGCGCTGGATAGGGATGTGGACCAGCTGCCGTGCCGATACAGTAGAATGTGTCGTTAACGTTGGTCACCCAGTCGCGCAACGCATCGTTCATGGCGTCCTTCAGGGTGCCACGGCCAGAGGTTACGGGGATCACTTCGGCACCCAAGAGGCGCATGCGGAACACATTGGGGGCCTGACGTTTTACATCATGGGCGCCCATGTAAACCACACATTTCAGGCCGAACTTGGCACAGACGGTTGCCGTGGCGACCCCGTGCTGGCCCGCACCGGTTTCGGCAATGATGCGACTCTTGCCCATGCGCCGTGCCAGCAGGATCTGCCCCAAGACATTGTTCACCTTGTGTGCGCCGGTGTGGTTCAACTCGTCGCGCTTCATATAGACCTTGGCACCGCCCAAGTGCTCTGTTAGGCGCTCAGCAAAATACAGCGGGCTGGGACGGCCAACATAGTGCTTCCACAGGCTATCCATCTCTGCCCAAAAGCTGGGATCATCCTTGGCGCGCTCATATTCCTCTTCCAGGCTGAGGATCAGTGGCATCAAGGTTTCCGAAACAAATCGTCCGCCAAAGATGCCAAAGCGGCCCTTTTCGTCAGGTCCATTCATAAAGCTGTTGAAGAGATCGTTTGCCATGGTTCTTCCCCTTGTCGCGACGCTGGTTTCAGCGCTCGATATGACTAGCGCGCACGGGGCAGCGGGTAAAGAGAGGCAGGGCAGGATTCTGTCTGCCTGACCTTAGATTTACTGATCCGGTATAAAGCCAGGTAAAGCCCGTCAGGCAGCAGAGCGGGCCGCAGCAGTAAACTCGGCAATCAACGCGGCGTCCTTTTGTCCTGGCGCCGCCTCGACACCAGACGAGACATCCACCTGGCGCGCCCCGGTCATCCGCACCGCCTCTGCCACATTATCGGGGGTAAGCCCGCCTGCCAGCATCCAGGGGCGCTGCCAGTATTTGCGCCCCGCCAACAGCCTCCAATCAAAGGCCAGCCCATTGCCACCTGGCAGATCGGCATTCTTGGGCGGTTTGGCGTCAATCAACAACTGATCGGCAACCTGGGAATAGAGATCGATTTGCGGCAGATCCTCGGCTCCTGCAACGCCGATGGCCTTCATCACCGGCAAGCCATAGCGCGCTTTCACCTGCGCAACGCGCTCGGGGCTCTCGCTTCCATGCAGTTGCAGCATATCCAGCGGCACTGCATCTGTCAGCGCGTCCAGCATAGCATCATCTGCATTCACAGTCAGCGCCACCTTGCAAAGGCCTACTGGCGCCTCCAGCGCCAGACTGACAGCCCGCTCGATCGAGACATTGCGCGGGGATTTAGGAAAGAACACAAAGCCCACATAGGCCGCACCCGCTGAGGCAGCAATAGAGACATCCTGCGGGGTTCTAAGCCCACAGATCTTTACCCGGATCGCAGTCATTCGCCTTACTCAGCTAGCCTCTTCCAGAAGGGCAAGAACCTCGTCTTTGCCTTCATGTTTTTGCTGCTTCAGCTTTTTCACTTCACGCGCAAGTTTTTTAACTTCGCGTGTCTGGGTGCTGGCGGCGCGGCGATGCTTGTGCTCACGGAGCCATTCCCAAATGAAGCCAACAGCCAACCCGGCACCCAGACCGCCCAAAACCACGACAAAAAGCGGCAATGAGATCGATGGATTTATCCCAACGAATTCAGCAACTGCGTCAGGCAGCAGTTTCAGGGAAACAATTGAGCGGTTTGCCACACAAACCGAAATCAGCAGGAGTCCCAGAGTTCCCAGGACAGCATAGCGAATATAACGCATTTAGGCCTTTCCGTTCAGGCGATCCCTCAAGAGCTTACCGGTCTTGAAGA
>CAJXIL010000059.1 GCA_913054455.1 uncultured Roseobacter sp. | reverse complement strand
TGCCAAATGGGTTCTATACCCGGGTGGAGCAGTCTAACGATGCTGCCGCCGAAATCATCGCCAAAGGCGATAGTCCCGAACGGCAGGTTGTGGTCGCTCAGTGGCCCAGCTATCTGCCATCCTCTCTGGTTAACCTTGGGCTTGATCTGCGCGGTGGTGCGCATCTTCTGGCAGAAGTGAAGGTTGAGGATGTGTATGGCGCCCGCATGGATGCGCTCTGGCCTGAGGTGCGCGATGCGCTGCGGCCCGAACGCGCCACGGTTGGCAGTTTCCGCCGTCAACAGGCGCCTGAGGGGCAGATTCGCCTAAAGATCTCCAAGCCCGAGGGCATGCCCCGCGCGCTGGAAGTGGTGCGGAGCCTTGCAAATCCCATCACCAGCCTGACCGGGGCTGGGGCCAATGACATTGATGTGTCGGGAGAGGGAGACCTCATCACTGTGGAACTGTCAGAGGCCGAAAAACTGGCCTCTGATGATCGCACGGTACGCCAGTCGCTGGAAATCATTCGCCGCCGGATCGATGAGGTAGGCACCCGAGAGCCAACCATTCAGCGCCAGGGACCGGACCGAATCCTGATCCAGGTGCCCGGTATCGGTTCCGCGTCTGAGCTGAAGGCCATCATCGGTACAACTGCGCAGCTGACCTTTAGTCCTGTTGTTGGTCGCGGATCTGACCCTGACGCATCCGCGGGTGTGGGCAATAAAGTGATCCCTTCGGTGGATGAGCCAGGTGCCTACTATACCATCGAAGCAGCCCCGGTTGTGACCGGCGAAGAACTGGTCGATGCACAGCCCTCTTTTGACCAGAATGGCCGTCCTGCGGTGAACTTCCGCTTTAATACCTCCGGCGCACGTAAGTTTGGTGATTACACTGCGGAAAACATTGGCTCACCTTTTGCCATTGTGTTGGATGATGAGGTGATTTCAGCCCCGGTGATCCAGTCGCATATCCCTGGTGGCTCTGGCATTATCACTGGTAATTTCACCATCGAAGAAAGCACCAATCTGGCGATCCTGTTGCGCGCGGGCGCCCTGCCTGCGGGGCTGGAGTTCTTGGAAGAACGCACCATTGGTCCAGAACTGGGTCAGGACAGTATTGATGCCGGTAAGATTGCCACCATCGTGGCCTTTGTTGGCGTGCTGGTCTTTATGGCGTTGAGCTATGGTCTGTTTGGTCTCTTTGCAAATGTGGCGTTGATCCTGAACGTGGCTCTGATCTTCGGCTTCCTCAGCCTTATTGGTGCAACATTAACCCTGCCGGGGATTGCGGGTATCGTGCTGACCGTCGGCATGGCGGTGGATGCCAATGTTCTGATCTTTGAGCGGATCCGCGAAGAGATCAAATCCGGTCGTGGGCCCGCCCGCGCCATTGATGAGGGCTACTCCAAGGCGCTGAGCGCCATTCTGGACGCCAATATCACCACCTTCATTACCGCTGTGATCCTGTTTGCAATGGGCTCTGGTCCGGTTCGCGGCTTTGCGATTACGCTGGGACTTGGCATTATGACCTCGGTCTTTACCGCGATCTTTGTCACCCGGTTGATCATCGTGATGTGGTTTGAACGTCGCCGTCCCAAAAAGATTGAGGTGTAATCATGCGGTTAAGACTTGTTCCCCAGGAGACCTCATTCGATTTCTTCAGCAAGTGGAGGATCTGGCTGGGTATTTCCGCTCTTATGATGGTTGTCGGGCTGGTGTCCTTTGGCCTTCAGGGGCTGAACTTTGGCATCGATTTTCGCGGCGGCACAACCGTGCGGACCGAAAGCACCACGGCGATTGATGTAGGCCTGTACCGGGAGGCCATTGCGCCGCTGGAACTGGGCGATATCTCGATTACCGAGGTGTTTGATCCGACCTTTGAAGAGGATCAGCATGTTGCGATGATCCGTATTCAGGCTCAGGCCAGTGGTGAGGCGATCTCTGGCGAGGTGATCGAAGAGCTGCAACTGGCATTGGATGCGGTGGCACCGGGCATCAAGTTTGTCTCGGTGGAATCCGTGGGTCCAAAGGTGTCTGGTGAGCTGGTGCAGACAGCAATCCTGGCCGTGGTGCTGGCGATTGGCGCGGTTCTGATCTACATCTGGCTGCGGTTTGAATGGCAATTTGCCCTGGGCGCGGTTGTGGCCTTGGTGCATGACGTGGTGCTGACCATCGGGATCTTTTCTGAGCTCCAGATCAAATTTGATTTGGCGATCATTGCGGCGCTGCTGACCATCGTAGGCTACTCGCTCAACGACACCGTGGTGGTGTTTGACCGGGTGCGCGAAAACCTGCGTCGCTACAAAAAGAAAGACCTGTCGGAGGTGTTGAACCTGTCGATCAATGAAACCCTCAGCCGGACGGTGATGACCTCGGTCACCACGCTGCTGGCGCT
Organism: uncultured Roseobacter sp.; assembly: GCA_913054455.1. Lineage (GTDB taxonomy): Bacteria > Pseudomonadota > Alphaproteobacteria > Rhodobacterales > Rhodobacteraceae > Pseudophaeobacter. The sequence continues at coordinate 21,465 of CAJXIL010000059.1, read as the reverse complement.
AATCTCGCTTTATGTACTGGGCGGCGATGTGATTCGCGGATTTGTCTTTGCGATGATCTGGGGTGTGATCGTTGGGACATATTCGTCGGTCTTTGTCGCCTCAACCATTCTTTTGTGGCTGGGTGTCAAACGCGATTGGAGCAAGCAGGCCAACACCGCTGGCAACCAGTTTGGCAATATTGATGCCTGACAGGTGCAAACACAGCAGATAGCCGTGTAAACACGAAGCTGCGGGGGGAACTCCGCAGCTTCATTTGTTTTGACAAGCTGATTGCGGCCATGGCAGGGATTGCCCGGACTTGAGGTGTGCCTCATGGCGCGAAACAGAGATTGGACAGCTCATGCAGCTCAATGAGGTGACATTTAGTGAGGCCCGGCCTGTTGATGGCTATGGGCCTGGGTTTTTTCGCGTCGGTGGCCTGCTCCATGAAGGCGCCTTGTTGGTGACGGCGACAGGGCTTAGCTCTTGGGGCGGCTATGAGGATGACGCCAGTCTTCTGGCGCTTGCCGGCACGGTGGATGTGGTCTTTATCGGGACGGGTCGTGAAATCGCTCATATTCCCGCCGCTCTGCGCCGAAAGCTGGAAGAGGCGGGACTGGGGGTCGAAGTGATGAACTCGCCCGCGGCCTGCAGAACCTACAATGTGCTGCTGTCAGAAGGACGCCGGATTGCGTTGGCGGTTTTGCCAGTCTGAAGTTAATATAGCCAATCCTGCTCCTGTTGAGCCTGCAAAGTTGCGCCATATGAGTGAGAATTGACCTGCCGCAAGGTCAGAGCATGGGCTTTCGTACTTTTGTGCAGCCAAACAATGAGATAAGCCTGTATTCATGTCACTGAATGTATCAGATCTGCGCATTGCCCGTGGGGGCTTGCCGGTGTTGGAGGGGATCAGTTTTGAGCTGACCCCTGGCCAGGCCCTGATCCTGCGTGGCCCCAATGGCATTGGTAAGACAACCCTGTTGCGCACAATCGCGGGGCTGCAACCTCCGCTGGGCGGGACAGTCAGTGGCGGCGAGGATCAGATAGCCTATGCAGCGCATTCCGATGGACTGAAGTCTGCCCTGAGTGTGACCGAGAATCTGCGCTTTTGGGCTAGCGTGTTCGGAACGCAAAGCATTGAGCCCGCGCTGAAAGCCTATAACCTGACCGGGCTACGTGATCGCCCCGCCGGGGCGCTGTCGGCCGGGCAGAAGCGGAGGTTGGGCCTGTCGCGCATGATGGTTACTGGGCGGCCCATTTGGGTGATGGATGAACCCACCGTGAGCTTGGATCAGGCCTCTGTCACATTGTTTGCCAATGCGGTGCGCGCCCATCTTAGCGCAGGGGGATCGGCGCTGATTGCCACCCATATAGACCTTGGATTGGATGCTACGGTTCTGGATGTCGGCCCCTATAAGGCGGCCCCACTGGAGTTTGACGATTTCGATGGAGGCTTCCTGTGATTGCGCTATTGATGCGGGATCTGCGCCTTGCGGTGCGGGCAGGGGGCGGCTTTGGACTTGGGCTGGCCTTTTTCCTGATTGTCACCGTTATGGTGCCCTTCTCAGTTGGCCCGGAATCTGACCTTTTGGCCCGGATTGCGCCGGGGGTCTTATGGCTCGGTGCGCTGCTGTCCTGCCTGTTGTCGCTGGACCGGCTGCTGGCGCTGGACTGGGAAGATGGTTCGCTTGATCTTCTGGCCACCGCCCCCTTGCCGTTGGAGGCCGTGGTCAGCATCAAGGCTTTGGCCCATTGGATCACCACGGGCTTGCCGCTGGTTCTGGCCGCGCCGGTTTTGGGGGTGCTGCTGAACCTGCCTTTGGCGGGCTTCAAATGGGTGGTGATCTCGCTCCTGCTGGGTACGCCGGCGCTGTCAGTGATCGGCACTTTTGGTGCGGCGCTGACCGTTGGTCTGAAACGCGGCGGGCTGTTGCTGTCACTGCTCGTGATGCCGCTCTATGTGCCGACGTTGATATTTGGAGCCGAGGCGGCCCGCCGCGGTGCGATGGGCATGGCGGTGGAGACGCCTTTGTTGATGCTGGCGGGGATTTCTGCTGGTGTTATCGCGCTGATGCCCTTTGCCAGCGCTGCCGTCTTGCGTATCAATCTGCGCTAGCTATTTAGTAATCGAAACCACGGGAACAAGAGAGCCAATATGTCGATCTGGGAATATGCCAATCCACGAAAGTTCTTGCAGACCTCTGAACGGGTGATGCCGGTACTCTGGGTGAGCTCGGGCCTGCTGATGGCTGTGGGGCTGATCTGGGGCTTCTTTTTCACCCCGGATGACTATCGGCAGGGCTCCACCGTCAAGATCATCTTTTTGCATGTGCCTGCAGCATTGATGGCGATCAATGCCTGGTTCATGATGTTGGTGGCCTCGCTGATCTGGGTGATCCGCCGCCACCATGTCAGCGCCCTGGCTGCCAAGGCTGCAGCACCGGTTGGCATTGTCATGACGCTGATTGCTCTGGCCACTGGCGCGATTTGGGGCCAGCCGATGTGGGGGACCTGGTGGGCCTGGGATCCGCGCCTGACCTCGTTTTTGGTGCTGTTCCTGTTCTATCTCGGCTATATTGCCCTTTGGGAAGCCATTGAGGATCCTGACACCGCCGCAGATCTGACGGCGATCCTGTGCCTTGTGGGCACGGTCTTTGCGGTGCTCAGCCGCTATGCGGTGAACTTTTGGAACCAAGGGCTGCATCAGGGGGCCTCACTGTCGTTGGATGAAAAGGAAAACGTGGCCGATGCCTTTTCCAACCCGCTTTATGTCTGCATGGTTGGATTTGGCCTGTTCTTTGTCGCTATGGTATTCTACCGCACCGGTACAGAAATCCGCGCCCGGCGGATCAAGGCGCTGATGGCGCGCGAACGGCAGGAGGCGTGATGATGATGCCTGATCTAGGAAAATACAGCGACACGGTGCTGAGCGCCTATGCGGCCTCTCTGGTACTGCTCGTGCTTTTGGTTGTGCTGACCCTGTGGCGGGGCCGTCGGGTCCGCCGCGAAATGGACACTCTGGAGCAAAGGATGCGGCGTGATGGCTAAGTTCTCTCCGCTGATGGCGGTTCCGATTGTGGTGTTCGCCAGCTTTGTTGGTCTGGCTGTCACTGGCATGTATCGCGAAGATCCCGAAGGCCTGCCCTCGGCCCGCGAGGGCCAGCCTGCACCGGCAGTGGTGCTTAGTGAATTCACCGGAAAAGAGCTGTTTGACGATGCGGATCTGCGCGATGGTGAGGTGAAACTGGTCAACTATTGGGCCAGCTGGTGTGCCCCCTGCCGGGTTGAGCACCCCAACCTTGAAGCCCTCTCGCAGGAGGGGATCAAGATCTATGGGGTGAACTACAAAGACCAGCAGGACAACGCCGCTTCTTTCCTTGAGGAACTTGGCGACCCCTATGCCGCCATTGGCCGTGATGAAAAGGGCCGTATGGCGCTGGACTGGGGGGTCTATGGCGTGCCGGAGACCTATGTCATTGATGGAGATGGGAAAATCATCCTGCGCTTTGCTGGTCCCATAACGCAGCGGGTGATCCAAAACACCCTGCGCCCTGCCTTGGAAAAGGCCCGCGGCAACTAGGCCAGTCCTAGGCTGCGTCAAAACGCGCCTTTAGGATGATGCAATTGCGGCGGGCTCCCCTCTTTAGCCAGGACCTTAGGAAAAGATCGAGAGGTCGAGATCAAACCCTATGCCCAGCCAGATACCATGGTCGCGGTGATCTTTCAGGTCATTACCGGTTTCTGGATGGGCAAAGACGATCAGAGACCCACGATTGAGCGCTAGCCAGGGCAGCAGCTCGGCAAATTGCGCCGGGCTGGCGGCCAATTGGCAGGACCACATGGGGTGCGGCCCGACGCATCTCTCATGTACCCGCCCCATCTGGACGGCAAACTGCGCAACGGCGCTTTCACAAAGGTTCTTTGCCAGTTCGAGGCGAGCGGCGTCGAAATAGACATGGGCGTGATAGCCCTGGATGCTGGAGATCTGTTTCATACCTTACATTATTTGGTGGTCTAACCCCGAACAATTGTGAAATTTTCAACAGTAAACCTGCGCGGGTAGTTCGCTTGGCGTCCCAAGATTCAACTTAGGGGCGAAGCAAAACTTCCGTTAAACTTACGGCAATCTCTGTCTGCCAAAACTCCGGGGCGGCGCACATAAGCCCTTCGAGACGCCCAAGAGAGGAAAACTAGCAATGCGACAATGGCCAAATTTTAGAATGCTCTTGGTCGTGCTGGGCCTTTCTACGCAGTCGGTGCAGGCTTCTGACAATCTATCCAATTGCCGGCTGCAGAATGATGTTGGCAACATCATTATGAATTCACAGGAATTTTTGAAATATTTGGAGACAGGATCTGGCGCCAATACGGTATTGCGGCTGGAGCGAAGTCTCAAGGATCCAGGGGTTTCCGGCCTGTTGCAGCGGCTAATAGACAATGGGCATAAAAATCTGGCCGCGCAGCTGCAGAGTTTTGTCAAGCAACAGCGGCAGTTGGTCTTTAGTCACGAAAAGTCGGGTCGCCGAACCACAGCCGCTACAGCTTTGGATATGCGCGTAAAAGGACAACTCAGCTCCCTGAGTAGGCGTAACACAGCCTTGCCTTGCCGCGCTCCAGCAGGCGCGGGAGGCCACAACTCTGTTAGTGGCCGCTCAGTGGCTCAGAGCCTTTTGGAAAGTGGCGTGTTGTATTTCTTTGGGATCATCCTCGTCGTTGGCGGATTGGCCGCTGGGGGCATGGCCTGGTGGAGTCAGGTCTCGATGCGGCGCGCCAAGCGCTATTCCTGCATGATCCCCTGCAGCGTAGTTGGTGCCGAAGGACGGCAAGCGGCAGTGATCGTGGATCTCAGCAGGGCGGGCGCGATTGTGGATCTGAAAAAGAGTATTGCCCAGGGCGAAGAGGTTGAGCTGAATTTTCTGGGCGAGACAGCCACCGGTCGTGTCGTGCGAAACAAGAACGGATCTATTACGCTGAATTTCCTTACCATGCTGAATACCGCAGTCATCGACAAGGCGCTATTTGATGAGCCGGAGACGGGGCTTGTCCTGGCAGGTAAATGATCTGGTTCACGTAGGCCCGGTTTCTGCGTGACGGGCTTTCAAGAATGATTGATTGGCGAAAATTTCAGGGGCGGAGTAGACCAGAAGAGCATGATAGGAGAAACATGTCATGAAACTCTTTCTGGCCCTTGCTACGGCCTTTCTTTTTGGCGCCTCGGGAATGGTCCTCGCCGAGCAGACCAGTGACACCTTGTCCAAACCGGTGGTGGTGGAGCTTTTTACCTCACAAGGCTGTTCCTCCTGTCCACCGGCTGATGCGCTGCTGAAGCAAATGGCGCAACGCCCCGATGTTATCGCCCTGGCGCTGCATGTGGACTATTGGGATTATATCGGCTGGAAAGATATCTTTGCTAGCCCATCCAATACCAACCGACAAAAGGGCTATGCCCAGGTCGGTGGCCGCAAAATGATCTATACTCCGCAGATGATTGTTATGGGGCAACAAGATGTGTCCGGCAGTGACGCTATGGGGCTGGCAAAAGCGATCTCGGATTTTCAGTCTGTCCCGAATCCAGTTGCACTAGAGGTACAGCGCGGGAACGGACGCCTGATGGTGTCAGTCGCGCCGCTGGTGGCCCTGCCTGAGGCTCCAGTTTTGATCCAGATGCTGGGCTATACTCCATTAGACACCGTGAATATTACGCGTGGAGAGTTGGCGGGCCACGAAATCGAATACTCCAATATTGTCAAAGATCTTCGTGAGCTCGCGATCTGGGACGGCCAACAGTCCGCAGTATTTGAAACAGATTTCGATGAGACACAGCCTGCGGTGATCCTGGTGCAACAGGCACCCTTTGGCGCGATCTTGGCCGCGTCCCGTATCCCTTGAGACCTCGAACTCAGTTCGACGGAGGCAGGTTTAGGCGCGCGCTATAGAGGTCTGAATTACGTGGTTTTTTACGGGTCTTCTTGTGGGGATTCCAAAGAAAGATCTTCTGCGGCCTCTGGAAAGAAGGGCTTCCACCGCCGGTGGATCCAGAACCATTGCCCCATATGGCGACGCACCACATTTTCCAGGTCGTTGCAAATCGCCTGTGTCATGGTCACAGGATCTGAGGCAGGGATTTCGTCACTCAGGATGACCTCAAAATCCAACCCATTTTCCTGGCGGACCCCGTAAACAGGGATCAGGGCGGCATTATACTTGAGAGCCAGTTCTGCGGGAACAGTTGAGGTGACCGCCGGTTTGCCAAAGAAGTTTATCAGCTCACCACCATGCACGTGGAGATCGGCAACAATGGCGATGGTACCGCCCTTTTTGAGGTGCCGCACCATTTCCACCATGCCGCGCTTGCCCTGTTCAAACATCGGGGTACCGATGTGGCTAATGGTGCGCACATAATGGGTATTGAAATAGGGATTTGCCATGCGCCGATACAAGGCGCCCATGGTAAACCCACGCGAGATGAGCCCTGCGCGAGCCGCATCGTAGTTTCCAAAATGACCGGTGACCAGAATGACAGGTCGCCCAGCGGCGCGGGCCTCTTCTAGGGCCTTCAGACCCGGGCCGGTAATTGGGGCGGCCTTGGCACGGTCCACAAAGGGTGCGCCAGCATAGAGCTCGGCTATGGTTCTGCCCGCGTTATCGCCGACCTCGCGGCAAAGTTTTGCAATTTCAGCCTCTGTCAGATCAGGGCAGGTCAGGGTGAGATTGTCCCGGATTCTGCGATCAAACCCCACAAGGGGGCCCAGGGTGCTTACCAGTTTGCCGATCAGGGGAATGCGCCAACGATAAGGAACAAAGCTCGCTAGTCTAAGTATCCCGCGCAGAGCAATATTTTCAGCAAAATAGGAGGCACGTTGTTTGGCCGTCAGTTGCGATGGATCTAGGGGCATAGAGCAAGTGGCCTGCAGCGGGTTTGATCAGAAATAGACCATAACCTCTGGAGAAAAAAGGCACAACCGCCGACCATTAAGGTCTGTACAGCAGCTGACATAGAGCGCCCTTTTGCGTTTGTTGGTGCCTATTCTTCTTCCTCATCGGAAATCAGCTCGATTTCACCGGTGGTGACAAGGTCACGCATCGCCGAAACAATCAGACCAAATGCCGCCTCGCCATCGCTGCGTTTTACCTTGCCGCGCTCGGCTACTTCTTCACGAATATTAGTGGCCATACGGCTGGACATATTGTCGAGCAGGAACTCATTGGTGGCAACGTCGTCTTCGTCGGTGGCAAAGGCAATGGCGGTGACCAGTTCTGGAATAGCAAGCACGCGCATCAGCTTTGGAACATCCAGCGGCTGCATCCGTTGTGCCAGCAGCCCATAGGTGAAGATGGCTTTGCGCACATCTGTGGCAAATTCTTCATCTTCTTCTTCCAGCGCAATAAGTACCTCTTCGCGCTTGGCAGCAGCAGCTTCGGTAAGGATCGCCCCCACACGTTGGCCAGGTGTGGTTTCAAAGGCGAGGTCGGGCCGTGCTTCGACCTGTCCGGCCAGAGAAAGCCCAATGCGATCAACGGTGTCTGGGGTGACATTGCTGGTATGGCTTACCGCATAGGTGATCTGGCGTGCGACTTTACCGGGGAGATGAACCAACATCTGCGCCGCCTTTGCGGTGTCCAGTTTTGACAGTAGAACAGCGGCCACTTCGATGCTTTCGGCTTCTGCAAGTGAGGCGAGATCTTCGGGGGGCAGGGCCTTTAGGCGCTCCCACGGATCACCAAACTGGCGCACGCCGGCTTCTTTACGCAGGCGACTTGCGGTTTGGCGACTGATCCGACCATCCATTGCGGTCAGTGCACCAGCCAGACCATTGGGAAAGGTCAGGCCTACGTTGTCCAACATTTCTGCAAATTCAGAGGCTACGGCATAGAGTGTTTCGCGATCAACAAGACGCATTTTTCCCATCTGCTGAGTCAGTTCCATTTGCAACTCATCAGGCAGGTCTTCGATTGGAATATCAGCACCTTCATTGAGCAAGAGGCGCACAACGATGGCGGCTTTGGCTTTGCCACTCAATTTTGGGACAGGCAACGCGCTTCCGCCCATTCCAGCCGGAGCTGGAGCGGAAAAATCGCCCATCCCACCACCATCGGTGGTCATCGGTAGCGCCAACATATCGTCTTGCAGCATTCTAGCACCCTAGCCAAAAAGATTCTTTTTCGGTCAGGACTAAACTATCCCATAAGCGGTAAAGAAAAGCTGAAGCTTAGTAGCTTGTTGTAACACCTGTTTCCAAAGCCTGACGCAGCGAGGTTTCCGGCCAGGTTCCAACACCGCCGCGGGCGCGAATTTCTTTCCATTCAGCCAGGGCCAGGCCAAATTGACCTTCCTCGACAAAGCCTTGGGCCATGTAGGAACGTGCCAGCAGGTTATTGGGGTCTTGGGCGATAGCCTGATCGTAAAAGGCCTTTGCCAGAGCAGGATTGCCGAGCTTGCGATGGGTGAACCCCCAGTAGGTCAGCACTCGCGTATCACCTTGGTCTGCCATTGCCGAGAGCACCGCCTGCGCGTCTTCGTTGCGGCCAGCATAGGCAAGTTCGCGCACCGCATCATAGAGACCGTCCTGGTTCAGGGAGGATTGCTTTGGTCGCACGCAGCGTCCCTTTGCTTCGTCCCAGACCCGTTTGCCTTTGCAGGTTTTGGTTGTATCGCTGGGCGTCGGCGGGGTCATGGTATCGCTTCCGGCAGAGAATGCAGGAAGGGGTAGGGTCAGTGCGAGGGCAAGAACAAGGGTACGCATCAATCAACTCCGATGGAAAAGGGGCTTTGTGCTATTATAGCGCAGAACCCTGCGCTGTTTACAACTCTCGCCTGGCAATCCGGTCACCTTGTCGTGAGAAGGCAGGCGGGAAGCCAAAGAAAAAAGGCGCCCCTCCATCGGAGAAGCGCCAGATCATGTGTCAGGTCTTGACTGGCGGTTAGGAACCAAAGACCCGTTTGAATATCGTATCAACATGTTTGGTGTGATAGTCCATGTTGAATTTCTCTTCCACACCATCGGTGCCAAGCGCGGCAACCACTTCGGCATCGGCCAGCAGCAGTTCGCGGAAATCAAGCCGCTCTTCCCAGACTTTCAATGCGTTGCGCTGCACCATGGAGTAGGCGTCTTCACGCGAAACACCCGCCTGTGTCAGGGCCAGAAGCACCCGTTGGCTCATCACCAGGCCTGGGAATTTATTCATGTTGTCCAGCATGTTCTCAGGGAAGACCAGCATCTTGTCGACAACACCGGTCAGACGCGCCAGGGCAAAGTCCAGTGTGACGCAGCAGTCGGGACCAATGGCACGCTCAACCGAGGAGTGCGAGATATCGCGCTCATGCCACAGCGCAACATTCTCCATGGCAGGGATGACTGCCGAACGAACCAGACGGGCCAGACCCGTGAGGTTTTCGGTCAGCACGGGGTTTTTTTTATGCGGCATGGCCGAGGAGCCCTTTTGGCCCATCGAGAAGAACTCCGCGCCCTCCAGCACTTCGGTGCGCTGCATGTGGCGGATTTCGGTGGCGACGTTTTCGATCGAGGATGCAATCACGCCCAAAGTGGCAAAGAACATCGCATGACGGTCACGTGGGATCACCTGGGTCGAAATCGGCTCGGGGCTCAGGCCCAGCTCGGCGCAGACGTGCTCCTCAATAGCGGGGTCGATATTGGCGAATGTGCCAACCGCGCCAGAGATCGCACCAGTAGCGATTTCTTCCCGTGCCAGTTTCAGGCGCGCCATGTTGCGGTCCATCTCGGCGTAGAAACGCGCGAAGGTCAAGCCCATCGTTGTGGGTTCGGCGTGAATGCCGTGGGAGCGGCCAACGCGCACGGTGTCTTTGTGCTCCAGCGCGCGCTTTTTCAGCGCCGCCAGCAGGGCTTCCATGTCTTTGATCAGGATGTCAGCCGAGCGCACCAGCTGAACGTTGAGGCAGGTGTCCAGTACGTCAGACGAGGTCATGCCTTGGTGCACAAAACGGGCCTCTTCCGAGCCGACATGTTCCGCCAGATGAGTCAGGAAGGCAATGACGTCATGTTTGGTGACGGCTTCGATTTCATCAATGCGGGCGACGTCGAATTCCACGTCTTTGGCTTTCCAGACAGCATCGGCGTTTTCGCGGGGGATAACGCCAATATTGGCCATGGCTTCGCAGGCATGGGCCTCGATCTCGTACCAGATCTTGAACTTGGTCTCGGGCGACCAAATGGCGACCATTTCGGGGCGGGAATAACGAGGGATCATTGGCGAAAGCACCTTTATGGGATTGTCCAGTTGATAGGGCGCGTCATACGGGAGGCGCGCCCATTGGGCAAGTCCGCGAAGGTCGATATGAAATATGTCGCAGGATCTGGACGCCTGCGCCTGCAAAACCCTGCACTAGACAGGCGGCGGACGTGTGCATCTGTCGAATTGCATGAAAAGCGGCACCTGAATACAGGTGCCGCATTGGCAGGTCGGGGCTTTCGAGGATTTTAGCTAGGTTTTGGTCATTTGTGCCAGCATATCGCGGTTGCGACAATAGCTCGGGGCTTGCTCAAGACGGCTGTTTTCAGCCTGCAGGTCGGCACAGCCTGCTTGATTGTCACAGTGGCTGCAGTTCAGAACCGCACGTCGGAACTTGCGACCCTCGGCCTCTGGGTCTTTTGCCATGCTATCGGCAAGCTCAACACCCAGACGATCGGCCATACCTTCAACCAGATCTGTGCTTTGCCCGAGTTTCGAAAAAAGTCCCATGTATGTCTTCTCAGTTTCGACGGGTGCCAAGATTGTTGAGGGGAGGGTGACATGGATCGACCAGCGGGACTTTGATATGTATCAACATCATTCTCCCGTTGGCCTGAGCAAAGCTGGCGATGGGGTGTTCGCGTGATTTACTGTGCAAGCAGCATTTCACATCATGGCGTGCTCTTCTTCCAGTGTTGTTACCACTTTTGAACTGTGTTCCAGAGTGCGGTGCACAGGGCATTTATCCGCGATCTCCAGAAGCTTGGCCCGTTGTTCTTCGCTCAAATTGCCGCAAATACGTATGGTGCGGATAAACTGGTCGATTTTGGCGGGGCCGGAAGGCAGCGCATCCTGGGCATGGACCTTGTCATGGGAGACATCGACGCTGACACTGTCCAGGGGCCAGGCTTTGCGGCGGGCATACATGCGAATAGTCATAGAGGTGCAGGCCCCCAGGCCCGCCGAGACAAAGCCATAGGGCGACATACCACGATTGGTGCCACCATAGGCCAGGGGCTCATCTGCATAAGCGTGATGATGAGGGCCTGACTGAATGTCCTGCAAGAACCCCGCCGGATCCGCTTCGGTGATCCGCAATACACCTTCGGGGGCGCCAGGAGGCGGTGCGGGCGGGGTGAGGTCAATATAGCGCCCTGCCCAGGCGGCGATCACTTCGGCCGCATATTCCGCATCGCGCGCCTTGCTGATCAGATGATCAGCCTCATCCAGGGTGACAAAGCTCTTGGGGTGTTTAGCGGTTGTGAAGATCTCGGCGGCATTGTCGACGCTGACGGTGTCATCCAGGGGCGCATGCATGACCAGCAGCGCGGCATTGAGTTCCTTGATCGCGGGAGTGAGTGCCTCCGCCTGGATATCTTCGACAAAATCGCGGCCAATCACAAAGGGACGTCCGCCCAGACAGACCTCGGCTTGGCCCTTGGACTGAATCTCCGGCAGGGCGGCATCAAAGTGATGGGAGACATGGCCAGGATCAAAGGGTGCCCCCAGCGTAACGACCCCTTTGATCGTGGGGATACCGGCGCGCGCGCGCAAGACAGCCGCGCCGCCAAGCGAGTGCCCAATCAGCAGCGAAGGCGCCATGTCACGGCCAGCGAGATACTGCGCGGCAGCGATCAGGTCAGCAATGTTGGAGCTGAAGGTGGTATTGGCAAATTCACCTTCAGAATGGCCCAGTCCGGTGAAATCAAAGCGCAGCACAGCGATCCCCATGGAGGACAGGCGCCCGGCGATACGGCGCGCGGCGGGGATGTCCTTGGAGCAGGTGAAACAATGGGCAAAGAGAGCGGTTGCAAGCACCGGTCCTGACGGCAAATCAAGCCGGGCAGAGAGCGGGGCACCGGAGTGGCCGGGAAAAGAGATGCGTTCGGTTGCCATGGGGAAAGGCCTTGTTGCTAGGGGTGCCTTAGATTGCGCAGCCCGCAGGCTCGGGGCAAGGCAACTGCAGGAAACGTCACGGGAAGGTGATACAAAGAGACCAGAAAAAAGGCTCCAGCCACCGGAATTGGGCCTTTCGGGGCGGAATGCCTTGTGGGGCTTACCCTAGGCAACCCTTTTTGGCACAGGTTAAGCGGCGCAGGGCTGGCCGGATGGTTCAGCATGAAACTGCCGAACTGGCGCAGCTATCTTTGGTGGACCAATTGCAGTCGCCTGTTTCAGCTCCTATGGTCGACGTCATGAAACAGAAGCTGCTCTTTCCTGCTATGATCCTTGGCCTGAGTTTTCCGGCAGCGGTTTTGGCGCACCCTCATGTTTTTGTTGATACTGGATTTGCCCTGGAATTTAACGAAGATAACCAGCTGGTTCAGATTAAGGTCACTTGGCAATATGATGAATTTTATTCACTTTTGATCACCGAGGACCTGTTTCTTGACAATGACGGCGACGGCAAACTCACCCCCGACGAAGCTCAGCGTCTGGTCGGGTTTGATACCAATTGGGATGAGGGATTTAACGGCGATCTTGAGATACGGGTTGATGGCAAACTCTTGGCGCTGTCGGGCCCCCAAAACCCCACCACAGATCTGCAGGATGGGCGCATTGTCAGCACTCATGTACGCCAGTTGGAGGTGCCTGTGCCGATGCAAGAGGGGCCCTTTTCGATCAAGGCATTTGATCCCTCATTTTACACCGCTTATGAGATCATCTTACCAGTGACCCTATCAGAGAACCTGCAGGGGCTGTGTCTGCTGGAGCGGATCGAGCCAGATATTGTTGGCGGATTAGCCATCATGCAGGCGCAACTTTTGCGATTGGATGCCAATGCTGACCTGGAAGAAAATGACATTCCGCTGATGGGCGGAGAATTTGCTACTGAGATCCTGGTCACATGCCCCACGTCATAAAAGCCCTGGCCCTGGCATTGGGCTGCATTTTACTGTGCTTCATCATCTGGTGGCTGGCGCAGGGGTTTCTTGCGCCTCTGGGCGATTGGGCGGCAGGGCATCAGCGCAGCTTTCAAAACCGAATTGCCGGATCTTTGCGGGCCCTGCGCGCTGGCGAGCCGGGCGCAATTATGGCGCTGATGTTGGTCTGTTTTGCCTATGGGTTTTTCCATGCAATCGGGCCAGGTCACGGTAAAATTTTGGTTGGAGGCTATGGCCTTGCACGCAAGACGCCCTGGCTCCGTCTGGGCGGGGTCGCGCTCTTGTCCAGCCTTGGTCAGGCGGTAACAGCGGTGGTGCTGGTCTATGGCGCCATCACCCTGTTGCAGCTTGGCCGCGACAGTTTGATTGGTATTGCAGAAAAGACAATGGCGCCAATCAGCTATGGGGCCATTGTTGCCATTGGTCTTTGGCTGCTGCTGCGAGGGCTACGCAAGTTTTGGCGTCATACCACGCCACGCGCTGATGTAACCGATAGTGACACGCAAACCCACGATCGTAGTCCTGATGAAGTCCACAGTCATAGTGTCGGTCATACCCATGGGCATAGCCACGATCATGATGCGTCTGAGATCTGCAGTGAATGCGGTCATCGCCATGGCCCTAGCCTTGAGGAGGTCAGCGGATTGCAGACCTGGCGGGAGGCTGCGGTTCTGATTGCGGGCATCGCGGTAAGGCCTTGTACCGGTGCGCTTTTTGTCTTGGTGATCACTTGGCAAATGGGCATTGCCCTCGCCGGGATCGCTGGGGCATTTGCCATGGCGCTGGGGACAGCATTGGTAACCATCACCGTGGGGCTTGCCGCGCTTGGCCTGCGTGGGGGCGCCTTGGCAGTCTTTGCTCGTTCCGGTCGCGCGGCGCAGTTTGTGCCTGTTTTGGAAATCTGCGCTGGTTTCCTTGTTGTACTGGTTGCCTCTGGGCTATTGCTGCGCAGCCTTGGCTAGGACGTCGGGGCCGCAATAACGCGGCCGGTGGGCCTTGCCTCGATACGAGGCATCCAAATAGTGGTCTCGAAACTTATCTCAGCTAAAGGCCAGGCATGATTCTGCAAAAAACCATCCCCTATAACCCCTTAGAAGAGCAGCCTTTGCCGGGGATCAAACCTCTGGAGCTGGCAGAGTGGCTGCGCCCGGATGAGGCCTGTGATGCGCAGATCGCCTACCGGAGCGCGTTGCTTGCCAAGAAAGGTGAAAAGGTCTTGCAGATGGATCCCGGCGCGCAACCGGCGGCGCAGGAGCTGCTAGAACTTGTGCTCGATCATCGCTACGGCGCGGCGCGGGATCATGTGATCCGACCGGATGGCGCCAGGGTCACGATAGACTGGCAACAACCTCTGGCCACATTGGGTCAGATCTGTCAGGAGGATTTCTGCATTCTCGAACGCCCGGAGGGCAGCGCTGAGCATGTGCTGACTGGCGCAGTCCTGTGCTTTCCTGCGAGTTGGACACTGGCAGAAAAGTTCATGCGACCGCTCATCGGAATACATGATACCGTCGACAGCTATGACAACAGCATGGCCCGGCGGGTGCAGCGCCTGTTCGATGGGGTGCAGGTTGGGCGGCCACTCTGGCGGTTCAATGCGCTTTGGTATCACTCACCTGAGCTTTATGCGCCGCGCAGCGTGCATGATCCCCGCGACAAAAGTCACGGAGAGGATGCGCCCTATATGCGGAGTGAAAGGCAGGTCATTCTTCGTTTGCCCCAAAGCCGCTCAGTGGTGTTTTCGATCCACACATATATGGTACATCGTGACGATGTTTTGGCGCAGTGGGGGGCAGAGGCGCTGTCGCGCTAGATCTATGAGCCGGACCTACTGCGCTGAGCGCAGCTCTGAGGAGCTGGGAGACGGCGCGGCCAGGAATAGTATTGGTCTGGCCCTCGCCAAGAGTTCTTTAAGGGGGGGTTACAGGGTTATTGTGGGAGCAACACCCGTGCTGCCGCCTGCACCATGCCTGAACCATGTAGGAACAGAACCACCATTCCCGTCAGCAAGGCGCGCACTGAGAGCACCAGATCGACGCTGCGAAAGGCATTTGTGACCATCGAAAGCAGGCTCCGTGGCAGCGCCCAGATCCAGCTCAACCGGCTCTTACCAAAGATCGTCTGGTAAGAGGCATGCTGGGCTGCAGAAAGGTGGCTGCGACGGATTTTTTTGCGCGGTTTGATGCGTCGGGGCTTGGGTTGGATCTCGTCGCAATGCTGTTTCAGGACTGGTGTTGCCTCATCCGCAGAGCCAAACCGGGCCTGTCCCCGGGCGCGCTCAGCCTCGGCTTCTGCGCGGGCCTGATCGGCCATCCAGAGCCGTGTCGCAGCGGCGGACATTTTTGCGTCTGGCCTTTCAGCAACCTTTGCCAGCGCGGCGCGGGGCTGAGGTGCTGTCTGCACCGGTGAAGCCTCGGCCATGACCTGTTCCAACAGAGCATCGGCGGCCAAAACCGCATCTGTCTCCTCCTGGACCACCATGGCAGGGGAAGCAAACACTTGCTCAGTTTCCTGCTCCTCAGCGCTGCCAAATGCACCGAGAAATTGCTTAGGCGTCAGAGGTTGGTTGGTCTCTTGCCAAAAGATGACCACTGGCTCCAGCGCTTCTGTCAGCCGTTTTAGGATCATGGCAAGCAGGATTTCAGAGATTTCCTGGTCGCAGGCCTCTGGGAAGCAGGGGGTCATCGCCAATTCAATATAGGCTGCGGGGGCGGGAACACCGAGCGGTGTGCGCACGCCAAGCCGCAATGGAATGCGACGCAGTCTTAGGTTGACCTTGTATTGGTCGCTGTCCAAGCCGATCCGATGCGGTTCGCGGGCATTTATCTGGATCGCCGGATGGCCGAATTCTTCCAGCGTATCCAGCAGCTCGGTCAGTGCCAGTGTCAGTTTTTCTTCACTGCGGTGTTCAAACCCCAGCTTACCTTTGTATTGTTCTACCTGTGCCACCGTCAGGGTCCTCCGTTCGGGGTGCTCTGGGTAAACAATAGGAGGGGATCTGGCTCAAAAGTGAGGCGCGGAGAGACAATAGATGAAGAAAAATTCAGATTTTACTATGTTGTTGCGACTTTTCAGTTAAGTGTTTATTTACAGATGGTTGGGTTGAATTTTTATGTGGTTTCATTAAGAAATGGGGCGACAAGAGGGCACTTTGCGGCCACTTTGATGCCGCATACCCTACAATTGGAGCCAAAGGGCAGGATTGTCCCAAGGTGCAAAACATGAGGGTGCAGCCCCCGCCGGTATATGCGCCGACAGGGTTCAGTCCCGCCAGACTACATGTCGATTTGACGCCCCATGATGGCAAGAGATTGCTGGTAGACTGTCGCCGCATTCCATTCCTTGAGCACCCGGTAATTGGGCTGTCCCTCCTGATAGCCTTTACCGCGCTTCCAGCCGCGCTTTTGCAAATAGCGTGCGGTCGAGGCCAGGGAGTCTTCTAGGTCATAGAAATTGACCCGCCCGTCGCGATCCCAATCAACGCCGTATTTCAGGGCATTGCCAGGCAGAAACTGTGTATGCCCCAGCTCGCCATGTTTTGCCCCAAGGGTGGCACCGGTGATGGCGCCTCGGTCCACCAGCTTTAGCGCGCCCAAAGCATGGGGTTCAAAAAAGGCGGAGCGGCGACAATCATAGGTCAGTGTGACAATGGCCGAGACAATCTTGCTGTCTCCCATGTAGTTTCCAAAGGCGGTTTCCATACCGTGGATGGCAATCAAGACACCCGCTGGGACACCGTATTTGCGCTCTAGTGCTGCGTAGAGGCTTGGGTTGCGTGCTTTGCGCTTGCGGCCCTGAGCCACAATAGTGGCCGATCCGCGCAGCTGCATGAATTTTTCCAGACTGTAGCGAAAGCTCTTTTGATTGCGATCTGCGGCGATGGTGCGATTGGCATAGTGCGCCTGCGCCAGGGCCTCTAGCCCGGCAGATTTGACACCCGCGCGGCGGGCAGTTCTGGCAAAATCTGCCTTCCAGGCATTAAACCCGGCAGAGGTATTGCCGCAGGGCGCGGCTAGGCCAGGCTGGGCAAAGCTGGAAACGGCTAGGGCAAGGGCGGCAGCAAGAAAGCGCATAAATCTGATCCTGAATGCAAGCGTGGCAATTAGGGGCAGAGCCTAGCGGCAGATGCGATAAATACGAACGGGAAAACTGCGATCAATGCCTCATTTCTGAGGTCCACGGCGCTCAGGCAAAGGCCTCTGTCGCGGAGAGAGCCAGCCCATCGGCTACAGCAGTCATGGCGTTACGGTTTTCCACTGTCGCATTGGGGCAGAGCTGGCGCAGCGCCGCTTCCAGAGACGCGAGCAGAGAAGAGCCACCAACCATCACCAGCCGATCTATCCGATCGGGGCTGATATCCGCGGTCGTCAGGGTTTCAGCGGCGCACTGGCCGATCTGGGTCATCATGGTGGCAAGGCTTTGATGCATCAATTCCGGTGAAAGCGGCGCAGCTAATCCGCGCTCCAAGATTCGCAAATCAATCCGCGGATCAACAGCCTGTTCGACGTTGGCCTGGATCTTGCCTCGTTCTACCGCAAAGGCCAGATCATGCCCAAGCTCATCTTCCAACACCGAAACCAGCCGGTTGAGCTTGACAGGTTCAACCGCATACTTTGCCAACTCGCCTGCGGCGCGACGGCTGTCGGGGGCGTAGAGAAAGGGGATCATCTGCCAGGTGGCCAGATCGTTGAACAAGCGATTGGGCGCGGGCAGGGTCTCTTTGCCAAAGGCATTGCGGATCTGGCTACCACGCCCCAAGAGCGGCATCACATGGTCAATGCTGATCTGGCGATCAAAGTCGGTGCCGCCCAGCCTCACGCCGTGGGATCCCAGAATCTGTGTTGCGCCGCTACTGTCCTGCTCAAACAGGGTGAAATCCGAGGTGCCACCGCCAATATCCACGATCAAACCCAGCCCAGGAGCGGGGGCAGCAGAGCGCACTGCTGCCTCGGGTTCATATAAAAAGCGCACATCCTCAAAGCCAGCCGCGAGGTAGCAATCCCGTAGGTCTATCTCAGCCTGGGCATCGCGCCCGGTGTCGGCGCTGTGGAAGTGCACAGGGCGGCCTGACAAGGCATGTGTATAGGTTTGATGTGTCGCGGCCTCGGCACGGGATTTTACCTCTGCCAAGAACCGGGCGATGATCTGGATGAAATCGGTGACCTCGCCATTGATCCGCCGCTCTTCGCGCAACAGCGGCGTGCCCAGCAGGCTTTTGAGGGCACGCATGAACCGCCCCTCATCCCCGTTTATCAAGGCACGTGTCGCCGACCTTCCAATGCGCATAGGGCGTTTGGGTTCAAAGAAGACCGCCGTCGGTAGGGTTGTTTCGCCGGGTTCCATTTCCACCAGGTAGGGGCGGTCGCCAAGCGCAATGCCTGCCGCGGAATTTGAGGTGCCAAAGTCGATGCCCAAGGTGTTGGGTTGCAAAGCGGGGGAGGTCATAGCGCGGGCTCCAGGCAAACAATGGAACGCGCCCTCCTATAGAAGCCTGCGAGCCGTATCAAGGCCTGTGTTGCGATTATGGGTGCGAAGAGGGACGCCCAAAGGGCGGTTGTAATTTGCCAAAAACCGATTTGATCCCATGCGCACGGCTCTGTTATCCATCTCGCCCTGGTTCATTAGGGTCGCAGGAGAACAGAGCGATCTTATTGCCCTGTGGGTCACGCAGGTAGCTAACGTAGAAGTTGGGCCCATAGGAGGCGCGAAAGCCCGGCGTTCCTTCGTCACTGCCGCCAGCGATAAGGGCCGCGGCGTGTAGATCACGGACCTGTTGTTGATTGCGCGCCTCAAAGGCGATCATCACTCCGTTGCCAGCAGAAGCCGCACAGCCGTCATAGGTTGGTTTTACGTAGAAATCCGGCAGCATGTGGAACTGACCCGGTGCGACGGGCAGGGCAAAACTCAAACCTTCGGGGCCTTCGGATAACCGGTACCCAAGTGCGGGCAGAAAAGCTGCGTAAAACTGCTTGGCGCGTGCCAAATCATCGGCGCCAACGGTGACATAGGCAATCATGAAGTATTATCCTTTTCATGAATTGAGCTACTGCAAGGGGGTGTGATGGGTGCGTCGCCGACGCATCTGTCGTTGAAAGCGAGGTCGCTCGTTTTCAGTTCACGCGCTCCCGATGGGATTGCAATTTCGGCGCAGGTGCACCTGGATGCAAGCTCAGCTTCTGTTTTAGTAGGTTTGCCCGCAATGTGCCGCAAAGACAGGTGGCAGATGTCATCTGGGTGCGACACGGTGATGTCTCGGATGTGGGCGGCAGAGGTCGAAATTCTAGATGGGGATATGTTTCACCGAATAGGGGGCCCAGTGGTCTTTCCACGGACGTGCTTCCTCCAGTTCAAACGCCAGTTGGTAGAGCAGCCCGTCATTGCCTGTTGCTGCTTGGAACATCGACCCAATCGGTAAGCCACTGACGGGGTCCCAGTTCAACGGTACAGACATCGCGCAGTGCCCTGATACATTCGCTGAAGCGGTATACGACAGGCCGTGTTGTAAGAATTCAAGCACGGAATCGTTGACTCGGGTCTGTGGGGTCAGCGCATCTCCTTGGACGGATAGGAATGGCATCACCGGGCTGAGAAGAACGTCTATTTCAGAAAACAGCTCAGCATAGGCAGCGGGCACTTTGGCAAGATAGGCCATCCCAGCGGCGGCAACGTCAACAGGTGTTTCAGCACCATAAGCAATCAGAGAAGCCGTGAAGGGATCAAGCAGGCCAGAGGCTGCGGCGTGGCTACCAGAAATAGCCAATGCCTGATCACTGAACACCCCGAACTGCCCCAGGAATGCGCCGTTGTAGTGCTGGAAGAACTCATCGTGGGAAACCGGAATTTCAGCGTCGACAACTTGGTGTCCTAGGTCCCGAAGTAGTTGGGCAGCATTTTCTTGCGCCTTCGCCACGGACGCTTCGACCGCTATGCCACCTTTGATCGCCGGAGCAAAACCAATGCGCAGGCGGCGAGAGGATGGGCCGGAAATTACGCCCACTGGCGCGAAGGGGCCATTGGGATCCTCGGTATGAGCAAAGAGGGCGGCGCTATCCCGAACGGTCCGACTGAGGACTTGATTGGTTTTGACAGGTCCATGTTGGCCTCCGACTTCACCAGGCAGCATCCTGGCTCGGCTGGGCTTCATTCCAAAGATGCCCTGCACAGATGCGGGCAGGCGGTTCGACCCGCCGCCGTCGGTTCCATGCGCCATGGGAACAATGCCGGCGGCAACGGCCGCACCTGAGCCGCCACTGGACCCGAGTGTTGAGAGCGACAGGTCCCAGGGGTTTCGAGAGAGACCAAAGGCCGTGTTGTTCGTGATGACCCCAAGTTGCGCAAATTCAGGTACATTGGTCATTCCGACGATGTTCATGCCCGCAGCCTCGACCCCATCGATATACATGACGTTTTCCGCCGGGATGTTGGTCATCAGCATGCGCGAACCATCAGTGCGGCGAACACCACCCACATCGATCATGTCCTTGATGAGGATTGGAACGCCTGCAAAAGTTGTGTCAGCCGCAATGGCTTCAGCGCGATCATAGGCCCGTTCGTAGCTTCGGGTGTTCATCACATTGATGATCGGTTCCATCGCCTCTATGCGCCGTATGGTGATTTCTACCGCCTCGCGCGCTGAGATCTCGCGGGTCTTTATCAAGTCGGCCATACCAAGGGCGTCATAGTCGATAAACTCGTCAACAACTCTAGGGGAAGCGGATGCTGATGTGAGCGCCAAAGGGGAGACTGCGGTCGCCACTGTGGCTGTTGATGATTTGAGAAAGTCGCGTCGGGAGAACGTCATTTGCTGTTCCTCGATCTGATAGAATGCAGGCAGTATTGCTGGAACTTTCACTGGCAGACAAGCCGGCAGATGCAGAAAGGGCGCCCGGATGGGGCGCCCTTTCGTATTCAGTTAAATCGCGAAGGATTAGCAGCTGTAGTACATGCCATACTCAACTGGGTGCGGCGTGTGCTCATAGGTCTGAACTTCTTCCATTTTCAGCTCGATATAGCCTTCGATCTGATCTTTGGTGAAGACATCACCCTGCAGCAGGAAGTCGTGATCCGCTTCCAGGCATTCCAGCGCTTCGCGCAAGGAGCCCGCAACAGTTGGAATGTCGGCCAGCTCTTCGGCAGGCAGGTCATAGAGGTTTTTATCCATGGCTTCGCCGGGATCGATCTTGTTCTTGATGCCGTCAAGACCAGCCATCAGCAGAGCGGCAAAGCACAGGTAGGGGTTGGCAGCCGGATCGGGGAAACGGGCCTCAACGCGCTTTGCTTTGGGGCTTTCGGTCCATGGGATACGGACACAACCCGAGCGGTTACGGGCAGAGTAAGCGCGCAGAACGGGGGCTTCAAAACCAGGGATCAGACGCTTGTAGCTGTTGGTCG
>CAJXIL010000058.1 GCA_913054455.1 uncultured Roseobacter sp. | reverse complement strand
GAAGACGCTGGATCTCCATCGAGC
This sequence comes from uncultured Roseobacter sp., assembly GCA_913054455.1. Lineage (GTDB taxonomy): Bacteria > Pseudomonadota > Alphaproteobacteria > Rhodobacterales > Rhodobacteraceae > Pseudophaeobacter. Next base: position 23,857 of record CAJXIL010000058.1, on the reverse strand, counting down.
GTTCCGGCGTCAGCTCGTGTTTGGAGCCGTCGATATGGGACTTAAAAGTGACCCCCTTCTCGGTGAGCTTGCGCAGCCCTGCCAGCGACATCACCTGAAACCCGCCAGAATCCGTCAGGATAGGGCGCTCCCAGTTCATAAACTTGTGCAAGCCCCCCAGGCGGTCGATACGCTCTGCCGTGGGACGCAGCATCAAATGGTAGGTATTGCCCAGCAGAATATCGGCGCCGGTTTCACGCACGCTTTCAGGCATCATCGCCTTGACCGTGGCAGCGGTGCCAACCGGCATAAAAGCCGGGGTGCGGATGTCGCCGCGTGGCGTAGAGATCACACCGGTGCGGGCCTTGCCGTCCTGAGCTTTCAGATCAAAGGTGATTTTCGGCGCCATGATACTTTCCTTTGACTACAGAACCCGGCGCATTTGCCTGATTGCAGCGCGTTTGACAAGCCTCAAGCCATCTTGCCAGCCTGCCAAGGGCAGACCATACATAACATAAGCCATATTATTGAAGTCACGCCAGCGCGACCCCATATGTATGCAATAGTACACATTGATTTATTAGGAGGACCCGATGAACGAAGACTTCCTCATTGGACTAATTTCGCAAAACGCCATCTATCTTCTGGGGGCGATCTTCCTGATCGTCATCATCTTCAAGGGCGTCCACATTGTTCCCCAGTCGGAAAAATATGTGGTGGAGCGCTTTGGCCGCTTACATGCGGTTCTGGGGCCAGGCATCAATTTTATCGTTCCCTTGTTGGATAGCATTGCCCACAGGATCTCAATTCTGGAGCGCCAGCTGCCAAGTGCTAGCCAAGATGCCATCACCAAAGACAACGTGCTGGTCCAGATTGACACCTCGGTCTTCTACCGCATCACGGAACCAGAAAAGACCGTTTACCGGATCCGCGACGTGGATGCAGCCATTGCCACCACTGTGGCGGGCATCGTGCGGGCCGAGATTGGCAAGATGGACCTGGACGAGGTGCAATCCAACCGCGCCCAACTGATCGGCCAGATCCAGGAAAGCGTTGAGGACGCAGTGGATGACTGGGGCATCGAAGTCACCCGTGCCGAAATCCTGGATGTGAACCTTGATCAAGCCACACGCGACGCCATGTTGCAGCAGCTGAATGCCGAACGCGCCCGCCGGGCCCAGGTGACCGAGGCCGAAGGCAGCAAACGCGCGGTCGAATTGTCTGCTGACGCCGAACTCTATGCTGCCGAACAGATTGCCAAGGCCCGCCGCATTCAAGCCGACGCCGAAGCCTATGCCACCGAGGTGGTTGCCAAGGCGATCCGCGAAAACGGTATTGAAGCCGCGCAGTATCAGGTTGCCCTGAAACAGGTTGAGGCGCTGAATGCGCTTGGCAATGGTGAGGGCAAACAGACCATCGTGCTGCCCGCCCATGCGATTGAGGCCTTTGGCGATGCCTTCAAGCTGCTGAAAGGTGGTAAATAATGGAACAGGTTGCCGCCTATTGGGAGCTCTGGTGGGTTTGGTGCGCCGCCGCGCTGGTGCTCGCCATCCTCGAGGTGCTCGCCCCCGGTTTTGTCTTCCTCGGCTTTGCCTTCGGCGCCCTGGCCTGCGGCATCCTGCTCTCGGTTCTGGGCAGCGGCGCTGTGGCCCTGCCTGCCCTGATCTTCCTCTTTGCGGCCCTGTCGCTGATCTCCTGGCTGCTGATGCGCCGCCTATTTGCCCTGCCAACGGGCCAGGTGAAGACCTTTGACACGGATATCAACGACTAAACTTGCTAAGTTGGGGCGCCTGACCTGAAGGGGGGTGCCTCGCATCTCTCAACAGTAAAGCAATGCCCGCCCGAGCGCTCCTTAGTGTTCAGGCAATTAAATCAACCAGGTCTGCGCTCTTGTTGCAGGCCTGGCTTTTGTCAGCTTAACTTTCAAGCTCTATGCAGTCGACATCGCTCAGAGGCCAACCAGCCCTGAGGATCATCTGTATTTTGCGCTGATCTCAGCCGCCCGACCACTGGCAATCAATGCATCCAGGCTGCCCTGAATACTCGCGATTGTTGCGTCGTCGACGCTCAGGTTACAGGCGACACCTGCCACGGTTTCATCCACCATAAAGACCTCAACCAGCTCTGGATCATTCAACAGGTTTAGACGCTCACGGAAAGTCACCCACAGATCAATACGACCCGCTTTTAGCTTCTTGATATTCAGCTCTTCTTTGGAGGTCGAAACGATATTCATGCCAACATCCTTCATATGGGTTTCGGCAACATCGTCTTTGTAGGTTCCAATAGTATAGGACCTAGCGTCCTCCAGCGAGGTAATCGACACGGGGTTGTCTGCGCGGGCCACCAGGACCATTTGATTGGCAAGAAGTGGGGAAACCCATTTAAATAGAGGTCGACGCTTCTCAGTGATATTCGTGGTGAAGACACAGGTGTCTGCCTGTTTTTGCGCGGTTGAAAAGGCTCGGGCCCAGGGGAGCGATTGAATTGTGTAGGATACCCCAGCCGCCGCCATCGCCTCCTGAACAAGTTCAGTTGCCGAGCCAACAATTTCACCATTTTCAGTGTAGTTGTAGGGCGGGTACTCCTCGGTCAGGAGCGTCAGCGAGGTGTCAGCGACAGATGTAGTCGCAATACTGGCAAATGCAGCGGAACAGATTAGGGTTTTGAAAGAGGTCATACTCTGGGTCCATCCATTGAAAAGATGGCAAACCCTAGCAGCACACTGTTAAAGTCGGCCTAAAGTGCGTATTCTCCACAAATCGCCACTAACCCCGGCTTCATATCCTGCTTCAATCCACCTCCGACCAGCAACGGCTCAGCACATGACCTGACACAGGGCTTGCTAATTCAGGCTCGGCGAATTCTGAGCTTCTGTCCTCGCCCTCTGGACCTCCCCTTACAGTTTCCCTATATAAACAGTCGGATTAACTGTCAGGGATCGACATGACCAACGCTTCCGAACCGCTTGAAGGCACGCCGCTGATTGCGCCGTCTTCCGTTGAACACCCACTTTTCGATCAGATCGTCGAGGCCTGTCGGTCTGTCTATGACCCTGAGATTCCGGTCAACATCTACGAGCTCGGCCTGATCTATACCATCGATATCAATGCCGATAACGACGTGCAGATCATCATGACCCTCACCGCTCCTGGCTGTCCGGTCGCTGGTGAAATGCCCGGCTGGATTGTCGATGCAGTCTCGCCTGTGGCCGGTGTCAAATCCGTTGACGTCGAAATCACCTGGGAGCCGCCCTGGGGCATGGAAATGATGTCGGACGAGGCCCGTCTCGAGCTGGGCTTCATGTAAGATCGCTCTGCGCACAAAGAACGCCAGAGGTCACAAAAGCTTCACCAGATCGCGGCAAAGGTTTTACCTTTCGCCGCGATTTCTCTTTTGAAAATCAACTTCTTTGGAGAACTCCATTGCGCAACGCTCTCGCCCTTTCGCTTACCGCTCTTACCCTTGGTACTGCCAGCCTCGCGCTTGAGGCCCATGCCTCTGAAGCGGGTCTCAGCTATGGCCCTCGCCCGGCCTATCTGATCGAAAAACTGCCCGACGGGGCGCTGAAATCCAAACTGCAGTCCTGCGCTGCACAGGTCCCGGCCCGTAGTACCTTCTCCATCGGCCACCGTGGCGCGCCGCTGCTATTTCCCGAACATACCGTGCAATCCAATGTCGCCGCCGCCCAGATGGGCGCAGGCATCCTGGAATGCGATGTGACCTTTACCAAGGATCTGGAGCTGATCTGCCGCCATGCGCAAAACGATCTGCACACCACCACAAATATCCTGACCACCGATCTGGCCGAGACCTGTATCACCCCTTTCTCCCCGGCCAACGGGGACAGCCCAGCCTCTGCCGAATGCCGTAGCTCAGACATCACCCTGGCGGAGTTCCGCACCCTGGCGCCCAAGATGGACAGCTTTGACAAAAGCGCGACCACCCCAGCGGCCTCACAGGGCGGGGTCGCGTCCTGGCGCAGCACCCAGTATGTGGATGGGGCCACCGCCATGACCCATGCGGAGAGCATTGCCCTGTTCAAATCCCTGGGAGCAAAATTCACTCCAGAGCTCAAGTCGCCCGCCGTCGAGATGCCCTTCAACGGTTTCTCCATGGATGACTACGCCCAGAAGATGATCAATGAATACAAATCCGCCGGCATCCCTGCTTCGGACGTCTGGGCCCAGAGCTTTGATCTCGAGGTGGTGAAATACTGGATCGAGAACGAGCCCGAGTTTGGCGCTCAGGCGGTCTATTTGGATGGTCGCTACAATGGCGACACGCCGCTGGACCCCAGCAATCCGGACAGCTTCAACCCCAGCATGCAGGAGCTGGCGGATATGGGCGTCAATTACATCGCCCCGCCCATGTGGTTCCTGGTTACCCTAGAGAATGGCAAGATGGTGCCTTCTGCCTATGCCAAGGACGCCAAGGCGGCCGGGCTGAAGCTGATCACCTGGACGCTAGAACGCTCGGGCCCCCTGACCACAGGTGGCGGCTGGTATTTCCAGACAGTGCAGCCCGCAGTCAGCAATGCCTCCAGCTACTATGAGATCCTCGACGTTCTGGCGCAGGATGTCGAAATCGAAGGCATCTTCTCGGACTGGCCCGCAACGGTCACCTATTATGCCAACTGCATGGGGCTTTAAGATCCTCTAAAGCCATTAGAGCTAGGTTTTTGACGGGCCACATCCCCTTGTGGCCCGTTTTGCCATGCAGCCCTCTTGAGCCCGCGCCCTTGCGCGCCTAGATAGGGTGTAACGCGCGCATTGGAGACACTCATGTTCGGCATTCCCGGCAAACAGGCTGTGACAATCACCCCGAAGGCTGCGGCCCAGATCACCAAGCTGATGACCAGCGGCGGCCACGCGGGCCTGCGCATTGGCGTCAAAAAGGGCGGCTGTGCGGGTATGGAATATACCATGGAATATGTCGATGAACCCGATAACAACGACGAGGTAGTCGAGCAAGACGGCGCCAGGGTTCTGATCGCCCCGATGGCGCAGATGTTCCTCTTTGGCACCGAAATCGACTATGAGACATCGCTGCTGGAAAGTGGGTTCAAGTTCAACAACCCCAATGTGTCCGAGGCCTGTGGCTGCGGCGAATCCATTAGTTTCAAGGATGTGCCAAGCCTTTAAAGCGCAGCACCGTGACGCGCCACAGAGGCGGGTGTTTCCCCGCCTTCTCTTTGACCGATTGCCCCGCACAGCGGCTGGTGTTACCACTTGGCCAAGTCATAACTTGGGGAGCATCAGATGCGGCAAAAACTGGCAGCAGGCAATTGGAAGATGAACGGCACAGGCGCAGCCCTGGCAGAGCTTGAGGCCCTAATTCAGGCGCAGAGCGCAGCAAAATCGGAAATCCTGATCTGCCCCCCCGCCACGCTCTTGTCACGCGCAGCCGAGATTGCCAGCGAGAGCCGCCTGACCCTTGGTGCTCAGGACTGCCACGCAGCCAGTTCCGGCGCCCATACTGGCGACCTCTCCGCCCAAATGCTGAAAGAGGCCGGTGCAACCTCTGTAATCCTGGGCCATTCGGAACGGCGCGCGGACCATAATGAACGCAGCGAGGATGTCGCCACCAAGGCCTCCGCAGCCTGGGGCGCGGGTCTCACCGCCATTGTCTGCCTTGGTGAAACCCTGGAAGAGCGCGAGTCCGGAGACACCCTACAGATCATTGGCGCGCAGCTCGCCACCTCCTTGCCCGATGGCGCTACGGCTGAAAACACCGTCATCGCCTACGAGCCTGTCTGGGCCATCGGCACCGGCAAAGTGCCCAGTCTGGTGCAAATAGCCGAGGTTCATGATTTCCTGCGCGCAGAACTCACCAAAAGATTTGGCACCGCGATGGCTGAGGCCACCCGCCTCCTTTATGGCGGCTCGGTCAAACCCGGCAATGCCTCTGACATCTTTGCCACGTCAAACGTCGATGGGGCACTGGTTGGCGGAGCCAGCCTGAAAGCCGAAGATTTCTCCCCCATCATCGCGGCCCTCGACGCCAGCTAACCCTACGTCGGCTTTCACCTTTCCCCAAATATTCCGGGGGAGTGCCCTTTGGGCGCGGGGGCAGAGCCCCCTCCTCGCCGCCAGAAAAAACGCCCCGGATCTCTCCGGGGCGTTTTTCTTTGTCTCCTACTCAGGCCTCAGAAACCCGCTAATTGGTGATGATCTCCGGCCCCATCAAGGCATTGGGGATCAGGGTGCTCAGCCAGGGGATATAGGTGACCATGATCAAGAAAACAAAAAGCACCGCAAGGAAGGGCAAGGCCGCCCGCACCACCGACATCATCGGCATGCCCGCCACCCCGGAGGTGACAAAGAGATTGAGCCCCACTGGCGGTGTAATCATGCCGATCTCCATATTGACCACCATAATGATGCCCAGATGGATCGGGTCGATACCCAGCTCGATGGCAATGGGAAAGACCAGGGGTGCCACGATCACCAACAATCCTGATGGCTCCATAAACTGACCACCAATCAGCAAGATCACATTAACCACAATCAGGAACATGACAGGGCCGAACCCTGCAGATAGCATCGCATTGGCGATATGCTGCGGCACCTGTTCATCGGTCAGCACATGTTTCAGGATCAGCGCATTGGCGATCACAAACATGAGCGTCACGGTCAATTTTCCGGCATCAAACAGTGCCTTCTTGGTGTCCTGATGCGCCCAAACCGTCAACAAGGCCTGCGGCGCCTGAAACACCGAGCGACGCGGTCTCTCGGAAGTTTCTGCCAATGGCCCCATATCACGGTAGACAAAGGTCGCGACAAAGAAGGCATAGACAGAGGCAACCGCTGCCGCTTCCGTGGGGGTAAAGATGGCGTCTTCTTTGTAAAGCCCCAGCTCTGCAGAGTACCAAGGGTATCCATAGATGCCGACCATGATGATCACGATCAGGAACAGCCCCCAAAAAGCCTCACGGAAGGAAGCGCCAACCTCGCCCCAACCGGCCCAGTTGCCCTTTGGCATGTTCTTGATGCGCGCAATCACATAGATCGTCACCATCAACATGAGGCCAGCCAACAGGCCTGGAATAATGCCAGCCAGGAACATCCGCCCCACAGAGACATCGACTGAGGCCGCATAGACCACCATGACGATGGAGGGCGGGATCAAAATGCCAAGCGTCCCGGCGTTACAGATCACCCCGGCAGCGAACTCCTTGGTGTAGCCCGCCTGGCGCATGGCCGCGATGACGATCGAGCCGATTGCCACAACCGTGGCAGGCGAGGAACCCGACAGGGCGGCAAACATCATGCAGGCAAAGACCCCGGCAATGGCCAGACCGCCCTGAAAATGGCCAACGCAGGCGATCGAGAAGCGAATGATCCGCTGCGCCACGCCGCCGGTGGACATAAAGGTTGAGGCAAGAATGAAAAACGGAATGGCCAACAGGGTGAAATGCCCTTCAAAAGCCTCAAACAGAGTACCGGCAACGGAGGCCAGCGAGCTATCCGAGTAGACAAGCAAAAACAAAACCGAACTGAGGCCAAGCGAGATGGCAATCGGCACCCCGATCAGCATCAGGCCAATCACCATGGCAAAGAGGATAACGACGTCCATTATTTTTCTCCCTCGGTGGCACGGGCGCGCGCCTCGTCCAGCTCGTCTTCGACTTCATGGCTGGCCACCAGCCGGTCGGCATTGCCACGCAACACCTGCAGCGCTGCCTGGGCAAACCGGATCACCAACAACAACATCGATAGGGGCAGCACAACGTAGGGCACCACCTTCGGCAGTTTTTCATAAGAATCGCCGTAGTTGATCAAATCTTCCAGAAACCGAAACATGCCCACCATTGGCACATCCTGCACCTCATAGAAGCTCTGACTGCGGGCTTTCATGTCAAACCCGGTAGGAAACCAACGCCCGGAGGTGGGCGGCAGGTCCGCAAAAACCGCCCAGTAGTCATAGGCGCCTTTCAGCAGCAACAATGAAAACAGAAGGCAGGCCGCCGCCGCGATCAGCGCAACCACTCGGCGCGCGCCCGGAGACAGGATATTGACGATGGCATCCACGCCCAGATGGGTATGGGTCTTTACCGCATAGGCTGCGCCCAAAAGCACCAACCAGGCAAACAGGAAAACGGTCAGCTCCAACGCCCATAAGATGTTAGAGTTAAAGGCAAAACGCGCGATTACATTGGCAAATGTAATCAGCGTCATCAGCCCCAGAAGCAACGCAATCAGCGTCTCTTCCAATGTGTTGATAAACCCGGACAGGCCGGTTTTTGCCCCCGACATAGTTATCACCCCGATAATGTTGAGAAAGAGTAAGGTCAGGCAGCGGATCCCCGCGCCGCCTGAAGGTCCGAAGAGTCCCGATCACACTGGATCACCTCCCCGGATGCGGCCCGCCAGTGGGGCGGGTCCGCCTGTTTTCACCAATCAATCAGTGATTGGCGTTGATCGCCTGCGCTGCGTCGATCTTGTCCTGACCTACGTCACCAGCGAACTGCTCCCAAACCGGCATCATGGTTTCAACCCAGGCCTGACGCTGTGTTGCATCCAGGCTGCGCACTTCGCCGCCAGCTGCAATGATCGCCGCTTTGGCTTCGTTGTTGACCTGCGTAGATTCGGCGTTGCGGGTTTCGGTCACTTCACCAAGGATCTGCAAGAACTGATCACGCACGGGCGCATCCAGGCTCTCCAGCCAATCCACATTGGTCACAACTAGGTAATCGATGATGCCGTGGTTGGTCTCAGTGACACCGTCCTGCACTTCGAAGAACTTCTTGCCGTAGATGTTGGACCAGGTGTTTTCCTGCCCGTCGACAACGCCCTGCTGCAGCGCACCGTAGACTTCCGAGAAGGCCATCTTCTGGGGGCTGCCACCAATGGCTTCCATCTGGGCTACCAGCACGTCAGAGGACTGAACGCGGAACTTAAGGCCATTGGCATCCGTTGGTGCAACCAACGGTTTGTTTGCGGACATTTGCTTCATGCCATTGTGCCAATAGGCCAGACCTTGCAGACCACGGCGCTGCATGCTGTCCAGCAGCGCTTGCCCATCGGGCGAGGCCTGGAAGGCATCAACCGCATTGATGTTTTTGAACATGAAGGGCAGGTCAAAGAGACGGAACTCTTTGGTGAACTTCTCGAACTTTGACAGCGAGGGCGCTGCCAGCTGCACATCACCCTGCAACATGGCTTCCAGAACCTTGTTGTCATTATAGAGCGTAGAGTTCGGGTAGACTTCCAGGCACATGGTGCCGTTCATCTCATCATTGATGCGCTGTTCCAGCAAGGAGGCCGCAATCCCCTTAGGGTGCTTGTCCGTGTTGGTAACATGGCTGAACTTAACAACGATTTCACCGTCATCACAGGCGGCAGATGCAGCGCCTGCTGTGACTGTCAGGGCCATTGCAGTGGCCGCAGCGGTTACAAATTTCATATCAATCCTCCCAGAGATATCCTGAACTCCTACCCTCGATAGAAGCTTCCTCGTAAGGATTGCCCGTTGCGTGGCTTCGCTCAACAATTGATTAAAATTTGTAGCGCCTTCAGACGGTTTGCATATTTTTCAAACAGTTGCTTGAAAGATGAGACAGCGGCCCCCATTTAATAATTGACAGCTGTGCGAAATTTCGCACAGGGTTTAGCGCCGTTGTGCGGATTCTCGCACAAGGTTGATCGCTGTGATGTCGGCAAAGATTCGCCAACCTCCCAGCAACCAACGCGCACAGTCCAATCAAGAGCGGCGGTAGTCTTCCGGGCGAATGCCATAGCGGGCCAATTTGTCATAAAAGGTCTTGCGCGGTAGTTTCAGCGCCTCCGCCGCCGCCGCCGCGCGACCATTCTGACGGCCCAGCGCCGCGATCAGTAGCGAACGTTCCACTTGGGCCATTTGCTCTGCTAAACCCAGCTCGATGGCGCTGCTGATCTCATCCGGCATTCCCAGCACAAACCGCATCGCTGCCGACATCAATGAACGCGCATTGCCTGGCCAATCCTGCGCCATAAGTGCTGCTAGGTGTTCCTGGCTAATCTGCGGTGCCTCAATCCCGGCCTGTTCCGCTGCCTGGGCCACATAGAGCCGGAACAACACAGGGATATCGCCGGGGCGCTCCGCCAGTGACGGAATACGCACACGCATGCCTTCGAGCCGGTAATAGAGATCCGCACCAAAGCTGCCTGCGTCCACCAGCGCCGCCAGATCCGCAGTACTACCCGCAATAAGCCGCGCCTCACCACCCTGTTCGAGCCACTCCAAAACCGCATATTGCAGCGCCTCGGACAGGGCTGAAATCTCATCTAGAAACAGCGATCCCCCCGCCGCCTGCTGACAAAGATCCTGGAGATCCGCAACGCTGAGCCCCGATGAGGGAGATTTTACAAAGGGCCCCTGTGCCCTTGGCGACATCAGATGAATGACCTCTGCCACCTTGGAAATTCCGCTGCCCGCCGGCCCCGCCACCAGAACCTCGGCTGTGGTGGCAGAAACCGCACGCACCCGCGCTCGCAATTCGTCAGACTGTGGCGAGGTCCCAAACAACATTCGGGCCGCTGGATCGCCCTCTTCCAATTGCTGTTTGAAGTCGCGGTTCTCCAACACCAAATGCCGCGTCTTGAGCGCCCGTTGCAGTGCGGCCAGCAGATCTGCTGTGACACAGGGTTTCTCCAGAAAGCCAAAGGCGCCACGCGTCATCGCCTTGACCGCCATGGGAATATCCCCCTCACCGGTCAAAAGGATCACTGGCAGGTCGTCATCTATACCCTGCACATAGTCCAGCAGATGAAAACCATCCCGCCCCGGCATGCGGATATCTGACAGGATCACCCCGCTAAAATCGGCGGTGATCAAATCCTTTGCAGCCACAAAGGATCCCGCCGTTATCGGCTCCAGATCATTCAACTCCAGTGTCTGCGCTAGGGCTTCGCGCAGCACGGCATCGTCATCGACCACCAGGACCTTACGGGTCATATCGCGCCATCCTCGATCCAGCGATCTAGTTCAACGGTGAACACCGCACCGCGCGTGCCATTCCTGCCGTGGATATTTCCCCCAAAGCTCTGCAACAACCCGTAGGAGATCGACAGCCCAAGCCCCATCCCCTCTGAACTGCTCACCACTTTGGTGGAGTAGAACGGATCAAACATTTTTTCTGGTTCCTTGATGCCTGGACCAATGTCCTTGACCGCGACAGCAAGCCGTGTTCCCGCCTCCAGTGTTATGGTAATCGCGCGCCTTTCCTGACCCAGCATCGCGTCCGCTGCGTTGTTGATAAGATTGACAAAGACCTGTGTCAGTCGGACTTCGCCCCCCCAGGCATAGATCGGATCATCCCCCTCCGGCGGGGTCCAGCTTAACATCACTGCATCTGTTTCCAGGCGCGAGGCTGTGAGCTCCACCGCCGTATTGATCACCTGCACCAGATCCACCCGCGCCATCGGTTCATTCTCGTTGCGCGAAAAGGCGCGCAGGTTCTTGATGATCCGCGCCATGCGGGCAGACATGCCAGCAATGCGAGACAGGTTCTCGCCTACCCGGTCAATCTGACCGCGCTGTAAAAAGGCATCACCGTTTTCGGCAAATTGCTGGATCGCCATAAGGGGCTGGTTCAATTCATGACTGATCCCCGCCGACATCTGCCCCAAGGCCGAGAGTTTTCCCGCCTGCACCAATTCTTCCTGAGCCTTTTTCAGGGCCGCCTCGGCATCTTGGCGCTCGCTCACTTCGCGGCGCAGCTGGCTATTGGTGGATTGCAGCGCTCGGGTGCGCGTTTCAACCCGACTTTCCAGAACCGCATTGGCCTCAGCCAGGGTGCGACGGCGATCCATGGCAAGGAAGAGAAAGGTCCCAAAGGCCAAACAAAGCGCCCCCAGCGCCGCCGCCTGCAGCAGTGCCAGCCTGCGGGCCGGCGCCACATCCACCAAGATCTGCCCAGTCAACCCAATGACGGGCAGACCTACCGACAGATGCAGGGCGCGGTCGGGCAAATAGGCGCTTCCGGACACCGCCCAGATCTCATAGTCGCCTATCGTTGAGACCTCATAGTCCAGTTTCTCCTGCCTCAAAGTGCCATTGGGGCTCTCCTCCCGCCCCTGGTGCCAAAACAGAAGCTCAGGCCGGTTGGAGATAAAAACTTCCGCCCGAGCATTGGTAAAAAATACCGCAGGCAATGAGCCGCGCCAAGTCTGTTCCACATCTTCGACATCGGCAACCACCACCAGAGCCCCGGCAACTCCCCCCTGTGGCGAAAAGCTGGGCGCGGCGTAAAAATATGCGCGTCGCCCGGTACCGGTCAGCACATCCGCACCAATGCCCAATGCCCCCTGCATGGCACGGCGAAAGTACCCAGCCTCAGAGATGTTGGTTCCTGTAACCCCTTCAGCGGCGGCCAGCACCTCGCCTGAGGCCTGTGCATAAAACACATCCAGTGCCGAGGTTTTATCTGCAACCGCGCGCAAGACCTGATGCGCGGCCTCACGCCCAGCCACAGTGTCAAGTTGCTCCAAAACCGGATGATCCGCCATTAGAACCGCAAGTTCTTGGTAGATTTGCAACTGGGTACTGACCCGATCCGAGGCCAAAGCTAGATCCGCTGCACTGCGCTTGGCCAGGGAATCAAGCGCCTGACGGTAGCCGTAAATCCAAGTCGCTCCGACTATAAAAGACACTGCAAGCGCAAACCCCAGCAGCAACGGCCATCTTTGCATCAATCTAGGCTCTCTCTTGACCTGTTATTTTTGAACACTCTAGCAAGACTGCTCTTGCAAAGACCAGCCATGACGGCAAAATCTCTCCATGAAAACAGTCACTCAATCCCCGACAGATCCCGCCTTTGTGCAAGACCCCTACCCGTTTTATCAAAAGGCCCGGGCGCAGGCCGGACTGAACTATTGGCAGGACTACGCTATGCCTGCAGCCTTTCGCCGTGCCGCCGTGCATGCAATCCTGCGCGATCGACGTTTTGGCCGCGAGATCCCGCCAGAATTTGCCAGGCCCACGCCTGAACACCTGGCACCCTTTATGGCGACCGAAGCCCATTCCATGCTGGAAGCGGAGCCTCCCCGCCATACCAGATTGCGCAAACTAGTGATGCGCGCCTTCACCTCACGTGAGATCAAGGCACAGGAGGCGGGGATTACCGCTCTGTGCCATCAGTTGATCGATACATTTCCCGATCAGCCTTTTGACCTGCTGTCAGCCTATTGCACTCAGGTGCCGGTGATTACAATTTGCCGCCTGCTCGGGGTGCCCAGCGACATGGCACCGCAGCTGTTGAGCTGGTCCCACGACATGGTTGCAATGTATCAAGCCGCAAAAACTGTAGAGACCGAGCATGCCGCCGCCCGAGCAGCGCAGGCCTTTAGCGATTTTCTCGCCAGCTATGTTGAGCAGCGTCGCGACAGGCCTGCAGGTGACCTCATCACACGCCTCATTGCAGCAGAAGAAGAGGGGGACAAGCTCAGCACCCAAGAGCTGATCGGCACCTGTATCCTGCTGCTGAACGCAGGCCATGAGGCAACCGTGCATGCCCTTGGCAATGGCGTCAAAACCATGTTGCAGCAGGGCTGGGATCCCGCCTGGTTGGCGCCAGAAGGTATTGAAAACCTGGTGGAAGAGATCCTGCGATTTGACCCACCGCTGCATATGTTTACCCGCTACGCCTATGAGGAAATAGAGGTCATGGGCCACAGATTTCAGCGCGGCGACCAGGTCGCGCTGCTGCTGGCCTCTGCAAACAGGGATCCTGCCGCCGAAGACGAAGCGGAGATCTTTGACCCCACCCGGCCTGCCCGGACCAATATGTCCTTTGGCGGCGGGCTGCATTTTTGCGTTGGTGCGCCGCTGGCACGTTTGGAGATGCAGATCGCCCTGCCGATCTTGTTTGAACGCTGCCCCAACCTCAAACTCGCCGCAGAGCCGCAATACTCTAATAGCTACCATTTTCACGGGCTGACCGAGCTGCGGGTCACACGCTGACCTCACCAATCAGGTCACGGAGGACCAAAGGTCTCCGTGCCCCGCACGGCTTGTCCTTGACGCGCCTAACCGTACTAAAATTGCGATTGCGCCGTCAGGGCAGTTCTGCCCCTGAAGCGCTTCTCAGCAAATCCATCCAAGGCAGCCAGACTCACTGTTGCCCGGGTTCTGCGTTGCAGTGCCACAAGCAGAAATCGGCGCGCGGAAGCGCTCCGCTTGATTGCGCTTAGCTTTCCAAAGGCAACATGGTGGTGGATTTGATTTCTTCCATCGACAAGAGCGCAGTCACGTTATGCACCTTCACCTCAGAAATCAGCGCCTGATAGAATACATCATAGGCCCGCGCATTCTGCACCCGCACCTTAAGAATATAGTCAATATCCCCCGCCAATCGATGGGCCTCCTGCACCTCTGGCCGATCCCGCAACGCCTTCAGGAACTTGGCCTGCCAGTCCGCCTCATGCTCTGAGGTGCGGATCAGGACAAAGAAACAAGCCTCAAAGCCCAATGCCTCAGCATCCAGCATCACGGTCTGCTGACCGATAACACCGGATTCGCGCAATTTTCGGATCCGATTCCACACCGGCGTCTTGGAACTGCCCACTTGTTTGGCAATTTCATCCAAGGATTGCCCTGCATCGCGCTGCAGCTCCGCCAGAATTTTCCGGTCCGTCGCATCGATCCGCACTGTCATTCTCGTTTTCCCTCTGTTTCAGGACCATTCTATCTGGCTGCGCCGATAGCTGGGACATTATTCCTTATTTCCCCAGGCATATAGCGTAATGGTGGGAATATTTCCTATATCTAACCTCAAGTCAAACACCAGCAAAGAGGTCCGATATGACCGGTCCCACCACACATACCGCAAAATCCACCGCTCACACCCGCAGCGGCATGTGTTGCCTAGTCAAAGGTCAGGTGGCCTTTGCTGGCTCCGGCCCTGGTGATCCAGATCTATTGACCATCAAAGTGGCCCGCGCCCTGCAAGAGGCCGATGTGGTGCTGTTTGACCGTCTAGTCAGTGCCGAGATCCTGGCCCTTGCCGGATCCCACAGCCAACTCGAAGATGTCGGCAAAGAAGGCTTTGGCCCCTCGATGAGCCAGCCCGAGATCTGCGCCCGCATGGTGGCCCATGCACTGGCAGGCAAAAAGGTGCTACGCCTGAAATCCGGTGACCCCACCATCTTTGGTCGCCTGGATGAGGAGCTCACCGCCTGCGAAGAGGCAGGCATCACCTATCAGATCATGCCAGGCATCACCGCCGCCTCAGCCGCTGTGGCCGGTATCGGCCAAAGCCTGACCCAACGCGGTCGCAATTCTTCAGTGCGCTTTGTGACGGGTCACGACATGAAGGGTTTTGCGGATCAGGACTGGGCGGCGCTGGCCCGCCCCGGCGAGGTTGCTGCCATCTATATGGGCAAGAAATCCGCTCGTTTTGTGCAGGGCCGTCTGATCATGCATGGCGCCAATCGCGCCACGCCGGTCACCGTGATTGAAAACGCCTCCCGCGCGGATCAGCGCGTCTTGGAAACTACACTGGAATATCTGCCGACAGATCTGGCGCAGGCCGATTTTGACGGCCCCGCCCTGACCTTTCTTGGGCTCGCCCCGCGCCAAAGCGTGGCGGCCCTTACTGACCTGAATATGGAGCTTGCATAATGGCCCGCCCTTTTACGCCCAAAGTCATCACCGCCAACGACCTGCTGGAAGGGGATGTGATTTACTTCAAGGCCGACGACAGCTGGACCCGTGATCTCTCCCAGGCAGAGCTGATCGTGGATGAGGCAGAGGCCCAGTTGCGTCTACTGGAAGCTGAAAAGCAGAACATCTCGATCGTCGGTGCCTATCTGGCCGATGCCAAGGCCGGTGCCAATGGCCCCGAGCCAGTCCATTTCCGCGAAGATTTCCGCCGCAAAGGCCCATCCAACTATAGCCACGGCAAACAGGAGGCCGCAGCCCATGTATAAGTATAACGCTTTTGACGAGGCCTTTCTGGCGGAACGTAACGCTCAATTCCGCGCGCAGGTGGAGCGCCGCATTGATGGCTCCCTCACAGAGGATGAATTCAAGCCCCTGCGCCTGATGAATGGCGTCTATCTGCAGCTGCACGCCTATATGCTGCGGGTCGCGATCCCCTATGGCACCCTGAACTCTGATCAGATGCGGGCCTTGGCGCTGCTGGCTGAAAAATGGGACAAGGGCTATGGCCATTTCACCACCCGTCAGAACATCCAATACAACTGGCCCAAACTGCCCGACATCCCCGATATGCTGGATGCCCTGGGCGAAGCCGGCCTGCACGCCATCCAGACCTCGGGCAATACCATCCGCAACACCACTGCGGATCACTTTGCTGGGGCCGCTGCGGATGAGCTGACAGATCCGCGCCCCTTTGCGGAGCTCATTCGTCAGTGGTCTACTGACCACCCCGAGTTCCAGTTCTTGGGCCGCAAGTTCAAGATCGGCATCACTGGCAGCCCCAATGACCGCGCCGTGGTCAAGGCCCATGATGTGGGACTGCGCATGGTCGAACGCGACGGCGAGATCGGTTTTGAGGTCATCGTTGGTGGCGGCCTCGGCCGCACCCCGATGGTAGGCAAGGTCATTCGGGACTTCCTCCCGCAGCCTGACCTGCTGCCCTATCTGGAATCCGTGCTCAGCGTCTACAATGTACTGGGCCGCCGCGACAACAAATACAAAGCCCGCATCAAGATCACCGTTCAGGAAAACGGCATCGACAAGATCCGTGAACTGGTCGAGGCCCGCTTTGAAGAACGCCGCCACGAGTTTGACGGCACCGACCAGGAGCTTCTGGCTGAAATCAAAACGCATTTTGCCGCGCCCCAGTTCCGTTCGGGCGACACCAGCGCCTATGACGCCGCCTACAACAACGATCCGGTGTTCCGCGCCTGGGCTGACACCAACCTGGCCGAACACCGCGATGCGAACCATGCCATTGTCACCATCTCAATCAAAAAGCATGGCGATACGCCGGGCGACGCCACTGCCGATCAGATGCGAGTGATGGCCGATCTGGCCGAAGAGCTTGGCTATGACGAGCTGCGCATCAGCCACCAGCAAAACGTGATCCTGCCCCATGTCCACAAAAACGACCTGCCTGTGATTCACGCGCGCCTCAAAGACGCGAGCCTGGCCACCGCCAATATCGGCCTGATCTCTGATATCATCGCCTGCCCCGGTATGGACTATTGCGCGCTGGCAACCGCGCGTTCGATCCCCGTTGCACAGGAAATCGCCACCCGGTTTGACGCCTTGAAGCTGGAGCATGACATCGGCCATCTGCAGATCAAGATCTCTGGCTGCATCAATGCCTGTGGGCACCACCACGTGGCCCATATCGGCATCTTGGGTCTGGATCGCGCCGGGGTGGAAAACTACCAGATCACCCTGGGCGGCGATGCCACGGAAACCGCCGCCATCGGCAAACGCACCGGGCCGGGCTTTGCCTATGACGAGATCGTGCCAGCGGTCGAACGTCTGGTGGACGCCTACATGGGCCTTCGCACCGACGCGAGCGAAACCTTCCTGGAAACCTATCGCCGCCTCGGCATGGAGCCCTTCAAGACCGCGCTCTACCCCGAGGCTCAGAAAAAGGTGGCGTAGCCCGATGGTGACCCTTGAAACAGATACCTTTGAACCGGATGGGGCCTCTGCCGCGCAGAACGCCCTGACCACAAAGGTTGCGGGCCTTAATGCCCGCTACCGACACCATTCTGCCACTGCAGTAATGCAGGGCGCGCTGAATGACGCAGGCCACATCACGCTGGTCTCCAGTTTTGGGGCCGAATCCGTGGTGCTGTTGCATATGGCCGCTGTCATCGACCCGATGGTACCGGTGCTCTTTGTCGATACGGAGCTGCTGTTCACCGAAACGCTGGTCTACCAGCAGGAGGTGAGCGAACGCTTAGGCCTGCGCAATGTGCAGATCGTAAAGGCCGCAGATATCACAGACAAAGACCCCTATGGCGCCCTGCGCTTTAGTGACACCGATGCCTGCTGCGCCCTGCGCAAGACCGCGCCCCTGCAGGCGGCGCTAGATGGCTTTGACGGCTGGATTACCGGCCGCAAACGCTTTCAGGCTGGCAGCCGCGCAGCGTTGGATTTCTTTGAAGTCGAAGAGACCTCTCAAGGCGCAACAGGGCGCATCAAGATCAACCCACTGGCCCATTGGGCGCCAGAGGATGTGCGCGCTTATATGACCGAGAACCGCTTGCCCCGTCACCCGCTTGTGGCCAAGGGCTACCCGTCGATTGGCTGTGCCCCCTGCACCAGCCCGGTTGCCGCAGGCGAAGATCCCCGCGCCGGACGCTGGCGTGACCAAAGCAAGGAAGAATGTGGCATTCACGTCGTGAACGGCCAATTCATCCGCACAGGAGCATGAGTGATATGACTGTAATTGTAACCGACGCGGGCTTTGGCTCCGAGACCTGGACCACAGGGTTTGAAGCATCGACTGCCTTGGATCTGACCTCGGACACGGATCCGGCAACGCTCGCTGATCGCTTGGCAGGGGTGGAACTCATCCGCATAGATTTCCCCAGCTTTGCCGATGGACGGGGCTTTACCTTGGCGCGGCAGCTGCGCTTGATGGGCTACGGGGGCCGTTTGCGCGCCAAAGGCCATGTGCTCGCGGATCAATATGCCATGGCGCGTCGCACTGGCTTTGACGAGGTGGAAATCAGCGATGAGCTCGCCGCCCGCCAGCCCCAGGAGCAATGGCTTGCCCGCTCGCAATGGGGTGCGCATAACTACCAGGCGCGCCTGCGTGGTGGCTCTGCCGCCCGTTAAGCCAGCCCCTCTCTCCGTCAGAAGGATTCCGATCTGTTCCGCCCCTGCGTCACCGACGTAGCGGCGGAACAGATTCAGGGGCTTCCCCTGACCTACATCAAAGATTAATCAGAGGTGCCGGTTTAACTAACCGGTAGTGCAACCGAATGAACGAGATTTCGCCCGTGACAGATGCTGCGACCGACACGCCTGTAAAGGCCACCCCCGCCCTGCCCGACGCCCAGACCGTAACTGCAGTGAAGCACTGGACGGATAAGTTGTTTTCCTTCCGCTGCACCCGCCCCGCAAGCCTGCGCTTTCGGTCCGGTGAATTTGTGATGATCGGCCTGATGGGCGAGGTCAATGAAAAGACCGGAAAGCAAAAGCCACTGCTGCGCGCCTATTCTATCGCCTCTCCCTCCTGGGATGAGGAAATGGAGTTCTACTCGATCAAGGTCGAAAACGGCCCGCTCACCTCGCGCCTGCAGCACATTCAGGTTGGTGATGAAATCATCCTGCGTCCTAAACCCGTTGGAACTTTGGTGCATGACGCATTGATCCCAGGCAAGCGCATCTGGTTCTTTGCCACCGGCACCGGATTTGCGCCTTTTGCCTCGCTGCTGCGCGAGCCACAGACCTATGAAGACTACGATGAGGTCATCATCACCCATACCTGCCGCACAGCTGGTGAGCTGACTTACGGCCGTGAGCTGATCGAAGGCCTGAAGGACGATGAGCTGCTCAATGAGGTGATCGGCGAGGGCTTCTGGAAGAAGATCAAATATTACCCCACCACGACACGCGAAGAGAGCCCCAAGATGGGCCGGATCACCGATCTGATCAACTCTGGCGAGGCCTATAAGGATCTAGATGTGGCGCCCCTTTGCCCTGACAATGACCGGGCAATGATCTGTGGCAACATGGCCTTCAATCTAGAGTTAAAAGCCATGCTGGAAGCCGCCGGGCTTGAGGAAGGCGCCAACTCCAAGCCTGCGCAATATGTGGTGGAAAAAGCCTTTTTGGATTGATCACGTTCAGTGACGACCCAGCAAGAATAAAAACGGGCAGCCTCTTTCACAAGAGGCTGCCCGTTCTACCTTTAACGCCGTGATGGCCCAATGGCGGCTCTTACAGCCCCATCGCCGCCTTCACCTGGTCCAATACACCCGAGAGCAGCTCTGGATTGTCCTTGGCCTTTGTCAATGCGGTGTTGAGCATGGTCTTCTTCAGACCATCCAGCTCTGAGCCGTTGATCATCTCGATAACCTTGTCAAAGTCAAAACCGTCAAGTGTGAGATATTCACTCATACCTTCCAGTGCAGAGTTGGCGCCCGTTGCAGTCTCTGTCGCTGCTTCTGTTGCGGTTTCTGTAACTGCGTTTGCAGCTTCAGTTGCGGTTTCTGTTGCGGCTTGCGCTGCGGTCGTGGCGCTCTCCACGGCGGCCTCGGTTGCGGCTGTGGCGGCGGCGCCTGCAGCCTCTGCGACAGACGCACCGGACTCCACGGCCTCAGTGACGGCTTCAACAGCGGCTTCGCTGGCCTCTGTGGCGGCCTCAGTTGCTGTTTCAGCCGCCTCCTCCACCAAGCTCTCTGCAGCCTCCGTAGCGGTTTCGACGACCTCCTCAGCAGCGGTTGCCGCCTCCTCAACAACCTCTTCCACCTGCTCGGTCACGGCTTCTTCGGCGACCTCCTCGACCGCGGGAGCTTCAGCAGCAGGTGCTTGCTCTTCAACAACTCTGAGTTCTGCAGCTTTCTGGCTCTGGACATAAAAATAGCCCCCTGCCGCAACAATACCCAGTCCCAAAATTACAAAAATCGGCTTCATGACCTGTTTCCTTTTTTGCGCTGCATCCTTGCAGGCTTGATATCAGGGAGGTGCGCCCAGCGCGGGCTTTTCACAAGGGGGAATATCCAGCAGCGAGCCTCATCCCGTGCCCATCAGCCAAAGCCTGCCGACAGACTCACCCTTCCAAAGCAGCCCGCCGCCCGAGCCAATGCCCTGGATAACTTCCCCTTGACCCAAACCATTTTTGGACCCAGGCCATGTTGAGGGAGTAAAACAACGGATCCTGCTCCAAAAAAGCGACAATCACGCGGGAATTCCACCCAAGCCGCTACGGTTGCGCCTTGAAACATTCCACCGTTCCGTTTAAGTTCCGTGCTCGAAATTCGGCAATAATCAAAGGATCAAAGCCATAGCCCGCAGACCCCATAATGCGCCGCCGCAACGTGATACCGGCCCGCGCACGAACGAAAAAATTCGCGCCTCTGAAATTCGCCTGATTGGCGCTGATGGCGAAAATGTCGGGGTCGTGCACCCTGCCAAGGCTATGGACATGGCAAATGAGGCCGGTCTTGATCTGGTTGAAATTTCGCCCAACGCGACACCTCCTGTCTGCAAGATCATGGACTTTGGTAAGTTCAAATACGAGCAGCAGAAACGCGAAAGCGAAGCGCGAAAGAAGCAGAAAATCATTGAGGTCAAAGAGGTCAAATTTCGGCCCAACACCGACACCAATGACTACAGCGTCAAAATGCGCAATGTGTTCAAGTTCCTCGAGGCCGGCGACAAGGTGAAAATCACCCTACGTTTCCGCGGCCGCGAAATGGCGCACCAGAACCTGGGCCGTCAATTGCTGGAACGCGTCGCCGAGGACGTCAAGGATCTGGGCAAGGTTGAAAACATGCCCAAGATGGAAGGCCGCCAAATGGTTATGATGATCGGGCCGCTGCCGCAGAAATAATTCCAGACGCTGTCTGGACAAAGCCGCCTCTTCCCTTGTGGAAGAGGCGGCTTTTTAGTGTCAGGACCAAGGCTCGCACCACCAACAAGTGGATTGAAAAAGGGCCGGACAGGTTGCTCCAGTCCAGCCCTTTACTTCTTTTTCAGCTCGTTTGATCAGGCAGCCGCGGCAACCGCACGCTTGGTCAGAACGCCAATTAGATGGGCACGATAGGCCTTGGAGCCATGGATATCTGCCATCATGCCATCCGCCGCAACCGACAGGCCATCCAGCGCATCAGCACTGAAATTTGCACTCAATGCGGCTTCAGCTTCGCTCCAGCGGAAAACCCCCTCTTCCGAAGCACCTGTCACCGCAACACGCACTCCATCCGCGAATTTGGCCACAAAGACCCCAACAAGGGCAAAGCGCGAGGCCGGCTGAACGAATTTCTGGTAGTTCGCCGCCTCTGGCACCGGCAGACGCACCTGAGTAACGATCTCGCCCTCTTCCAGCACAGTGGTGAACAGCCCGTCAAAATAGTCATCCGCCGCGATCTCACGGGCATTGGTGACAATGGTTGCCCCACTGGCCAGGGCGGCAGCCGGATAGCATGCCGCCGGATCATTATTTGCCAGCGAGCCCCCGATGGTGCCGCGATTGCGCACCGCAGGATCCCCAATATTTCCCGCCAGCGCCGCAAGTGCGGGATAGCTCTGCGCGACTTCAGCAGCCACAACCCCATGCGGAGTTGCGCCACCAATGCTGACAACACCGCCATCCACACTGACCCCCTGCATCTCTGCGACACCACTCAGCGAGACCAGTTTGGAGGGGCTCGCCAGGCGCTGTTTCAGCGTCGGAATCAGCGTCTGGCCACCACCCAGCGCCTGCGCCTCATCATCGCTTGCCAGCGCAGCCACCGCATCCGCTATGCTTGTGGGTTTCTCAACATCGAAACTATACATTCCGCTTTCCTTCCCAGAACCGGATCTGCCGGCTCATTCATCTTTCCCAAAATATTCCGGGGAGCACGAGGGGCAGAGCCCCTCGCCCATCCTGTTATCCCGGAGCTTTGTTATTCATGCATCGCCGACCAAACCCGTGCGGGGCTCAAAGGCATGTCCACATGGGTGATATCCTTGCCCATGGATTGCAAGGCATCCACCACAGCATTGACCACCGCAGGCGGCGATCCAATGGCCCCAGCCTCGCCGCAGCCCTTTACGCCCAAGGGGTTATGGGTGCAGGGCGTCTGGCAGGAATGATCCACCTGATAAAACGGCAAATCATCCGCGCGCGGCATGGCATAGTCCATATACGAGGCCGACAGGAGCTGTCCCTCATCGTTATAAACAGCCGCCTCAAGCAGCGCCTGACCAATGCCTTGGCCAATACCGCCATGAACCTGACCTTCCACGATCATCGGATTCACCACATTGCCAAAATCATCAGCAGCGGCGAACCGCTCAATGCTGACCTTGCCCGTTTCCGGATCCAGCTCCACCTCACAGGCATAGGCGCCTGAAGGGTAGGTAAAGTTGGCGGGATCGTAGAAAGCCGTCTCTTCCAAACCAGGCTCGATATCCTCCAGCGGGTAGTTATGCGGCACATAGGCCGCCAGGGTCACATCGCCCCAGGCCAGGGATTTATCCGTGCCCGCGACCGAGAACTGACCGTCCTTCAGCTCGATATCCGCATCCGAGGCTTCCAGGATATGGGCGGCGATCTTCTTGGCCTTGGCGATGATCTTCTCAGTGGCGCGCACCATGGCCGATCCGCCAACCGCCAGCGAGCGGGAGCCATAGGTGCCCATACCCATTGGGGTATTGGCCGTGTCGCCATGCACGATTTCCACCATGCTCTCGTCAATGCCGATCATCTCAGCAATCACCTGTGGGAAGGAGGTCTCATGCCCCTGCCCATGGCTGTGCGAACCCGTCATCACCACCAGACCACCAGTGGCATTTACCCGTACCGTGGCGCTTTCATAAAGCCCCGCACGGGCGCCCAGCTGGCCAACCAAGTTACTGGGGGCAATGCCGCAGGCCTCAATGTAGCAGTTCACGCCCAACCCACGGACCTTACCCTTGGCTTCGCTGGCAGCCCGCCGCGCGGCAAAACCCGAGATATCGGCAATCTCTTCCAGCTTATCCATGGTGGCATTGTAGTCACCGGTGTCATACTCCACAGCCACAGGCGTGGCATAGGGGAATTCGGTGATAAAGTTCTGCCGCCGCAGAGCCACCGGATCCACGCCCAACTCGCGCGCGGCTTTGTCGATGACGCGCTCCAGCTGATAGGTCGCCTCGGGACGCCCCGCACCGCGGTAGGCATCCACTGGCACGGTATTGGTAAAGACCGCCTTGACGTTCACATAGATCAGCGGCGTCTTGTAGTTACCGGCCATCAACGTGCCATGCA
>CAJXIL010000057.1 GCA_913054455.1 uncultured Roseobacter sp. | reverse complement strand
ACCAAAAATTCCGATGAGCGCGCGAAAATACTGAGAATCTCCGTCTGCGCAAGCGTTTTTTTAAGCTAGGCTGCCCGGCGATACCACCCGGAAAACCGACATTCCAAGAGTTTTTTAACTCTCATTGTCCTGGTTGAGCTGTTTCTTCAAAGCAGCCAACCCGGCAAAGGGTTTGGTGTCTTCTTCTCGCAGTGGTGCCACACCAGGCTGGCTGTAGACTGCCTCGCCCAGTTCTGCGCCCTCTTTGCGGGGGTAGGACGGGATCAAAAGCGACAGGGCTTCGATCATCACCACTGAGGGGTCAATGGTGTCCTGCAGCGGCTCGATGCGCTCATCCGCATCCATTTCCACCTCAGGGTCATCGGGTTCCGAGAGATCAGAAACAAAAATCCGCTCTACTTTCTCATCGATTCGCGTGGTCATTGGTTCCAGTGTTACCACGCAGTCCTGCAGTACCGTTGCCCCCAAAGTGGCAGAAAGCTGCCAGTCGCGGCGTCCCTTGGTGCTTACGTTTCCGGTGAAGCGGAGCTTTCGCAAACCCTTGATATCCAGCTCCTGCGCCAGCGTTTCAAGCGTCTTGGCGTCTGGTTGCAGGTCAAACGACGTTGCCCTGTTCTGTGGCAGATCGGACACCTTTAGGGTGGTGCTGTCAGTCATGTTGGCTACTTTCGTTTCTTGAACCGGACGCCTGCATTAGGTAATCGGGTTCAAAGGCGTGTTCAAGCCAGAGGCAATGCAGTGTTGTGGGGATCATCATGAATGCACAAAAAGACCAGCTGAGATCAGCGGTGAAATATGCAGCCTGGGCACTTGCTGCAGCGGCATTGGCGGGATGTAGCGCAATCTACCAGAAACACGGCTATGTTCCCACCGAAGAACAACTGGCTGAGGTTGTCGTTGGGGTTGATACCAAGGACTCGATCGCCGAAACGGTGGGCACGCCCACGGCCTCAGGTGTTTTGAATGATGGTGGATACTACTATGTGTCGACCCTGATGCGCACCCGCGGAGCAGGCGCAACAAAGCCGGTTTCGCGGACATTGGTCGCAGTTACATTCGATTCTCGTGACGTGGTTTCAGGCATTGAGCGCTACAGTCTGGAGGACGGCAGGGTGATCCCGCTTGAGCGTCGCGTGACCAGTTCCAGCGTGGAAGACAAAACATTTGTCCGCCAGCTCCTTGGCAGCCTCGGCAACTTCAACCCAGGCTCCTTGCTAGAAGAATAAGGCACGGTTTTTCCTGGGGTCAGCGAATGATCCCGGGCGGACTGGTCTGAATTGTGAGTGATTGGTCCCCAGATGTGGCCACTGCGAAGAGCAAGGAGGGCTGTCTAGTGCCAGGCAACAGCGAGGGGGACATACCGGTTCAAGCCGAGGTTCCAGGCCTGCTTTTGGAAAAAGGCGGCTACCGGGCGCGACTGGCACAGGGGGCAGATGATTTGACGGCGGCGCACCTGCTGAGGGCGCGCTGTTTTCGTACCGCATCCCTGGATCAGGACCAATTTGACGAAGCCTGTCTGCATGTGTTGATCGAGTCTCGTAGTGATGGCGCGCTGGTGGGGTGTTTCCGGCTTATGCTGCTCGAAAACGGACAGCATTTGCATCTGAGCTATTCCTCACAGTTCTATGATCTTACGCAGCTTTGCGCATTCTCAGGCCGGATGATGGAGTTGGGCCGATTTTGCATTGATCCCGCTGTTCAGAATGCGGATGTCTTGCGGCTGGCTTGGGGAGCTGTCACTGGCTTGGTCGACCAAAACGGCGTTGGGCTGCTGTTCGGCTGTTCTTCCTTTACCGGAACCAACCCGTCGGCCTTTATCGAGGCCTTTGCCCTGCTCAAGCGACGACATCTTGCGCCAGAGGCTTGGTCGCCGGGGCGGAAGGCAGCGGATACACGATTGTTTGGCGATCTTTTGCAGGACCGTGCCGTAGATCAAAAGCCGGATCTAAAGCTTGCGCAGGCGCAGTTGCCGCCATTGCTGCGTAGCTATCTGACTATGGGGGGCTGGGTGAGCGATCATGTTGTGATCGATGTGGAGCTCAATACCTGCCATGTTTTTACAGGGCTAGAGGTCAAAGCCGTTCCGAGGGTGCGTAAACGACTCTTGCGCGGCGTTGCCGGCTCGCTCTGAGCGTTGACCTTGGCGCCTGTGCGGTTTAGCTGGCTGGCATGGCACGTATACCTCTTTTGCAGATGACCGGGATTTCCCTCACCTTTGGCGGTGATCCCATCTTTTCAGATCTAGATCTGGTGGTGCAACCTGGTGACCGGGTCGCCCTTGTAGGGCGCAATGGATCGGGAAAATCTACCTTGATGAAGGTGATGGCGGGGCTTGTTGAAGCCGACACCGGCACGCTTGTGGTGCCCTCTGGTCGCTCGGTTGGCTATATGGAGCAGGACCCGCAGATGGCCGGGTTTGCCACTCTGGGCGAGTTTGCTGCCAGTGCCCTGGATCCCGGTGAGCTCTATAAGGTTGAGCGCGCAGGCGAAGGCTTGAAATTTGACCCCGACCGCCCGGTTGCCACTGCCTCGGGTGGGGAGCGGCGCCGCGCGGCGCTGGCCAAGCTGATGGCGGAGGCTCCAGACCTGATGCTGCTGGACGAGCCTACCAACCATCTGGATATCGAAGCGATTACCTGGCTGGAAACCGAACTGAAATCCACCCGTGCAGCCTATGTTCTGATCAGCCACGACCGGGCCTTTTTGCGGGCGCTGACCCGTGCGACGCTCTGGGTAGATCGCGGCCAAGTGCGGCGACAGGAAAAGGGGTTTGAAGGATTCGAGGCTTGGCGCGACAAGATCTGGGAAGAAGAAGATCAACAACGCCACAAGCTGAACCGTCTGATTAAGAGTGAAAGCCGCTGGGCCGTTGAGGGCATTTCTGCCCGGCGGAAGCGCAATATGGGCCGGGTACGGGCATTGCATGACCTTAAGGATCAGCGCGCCGGTCAGATCCAACGCCAGGGCGCGGCTGAGCTGGCGCTGGAGGCGGGCCCTAAATCCGGCCGTAAGGTGATCGAGGTCGAAGGCCTGAGCAAGAGCTTTGGCGACAAGCAGATTGTTTCTGATTTTTCCTTGAAGGTGCAGCGCAGTGATCGGGTGGCCTTTGTCGGTCCCAACGGCGCGGGCAAGACAACGTTGCTGAAGCTGATGCTCGGGCAGGTGGAACCGGATGCAGGCGCGGTCAAGCTGGGGACCAATCTGGAAATTGCTCTGTTTGACCAAACCCGTGATCAGCTCGACCCTGAGGCGACGCTCTGGGAAAACCTGACCTCGGACCCTCTGTTGGGCATTTCTGGGAAGGCGGATCAGGTCATGGTGCGCGGGGTTCCCAAACATGTAGTGGGTTACCTCAAGGAGTTTTTGTTCGATGAGGCCCAGGCCCGTGCGCCGGTGCGATCACTCTCTGGCGGTGAAAAAGCCAGGTTGCTGCTGGCCCGACTGATGGCGCGGCAAAGCAACCTTCTGGTCCTGGATGAACCGACCAATGATCTGGATGTGGAAACGCTGGATCTGCTGCAAGAACTGCTGGATTCCTATGAAGGTACGGTGCTTTTGGTTAGCCACGACCGGGATTTTCTGGACCGGGTCGCCACCACGACCATCGCCATGGAGGGCGACGGTAAGGTGACGGCCTATGCTGGGGGCTGGAGCGACTACATCAGCCAGCGCGGTGGATTGCCCGGCGCTGAAAAGGGTGAAAAATCCTCAAAAAGCAAAACACAAAAGGTCAAGGTTAAAGCTGTTGAGGACGCGCCTGCCCAGGAGAAATTGAGCTTTAAAGAGAAACACCGGCTTGAGGCGCTCCCCGCTGAGATGGAGCGGCTGGAGCAGGAGATCGCGAAACTGCAAGAGTTGATGGCGGATCCTGAGTTGTTCGCGCGCGAGCCTGTGAAATTCAAAAAGGCTACCGAAGCGCTGGTCGAACGGCAGGAAAAACTTGCAGCTGCAGAGGAAGAGTGGCTGGAGCTGGAAGAAAAGGCCGAAAAGTAGAGAGGTTGAGCACCTCTGTTAATTGATTGTTAACAGAGTATTGTGGCTCGAATCTAATTTAGGCTTGTAGTGTTTGAGCTGTTTCGTAGACCGCGAGCTGAGAGGCTTGCTTCGATTTTGTAACGGCCAAGGGCGGGGCTCCCGCGCCCACAGACGCTTGACCGGCGTCTTTATGTGGTCTTGGGCTTGGCACCGCTGACGCGGTGCGGTTGGCGCAAGATACGGGCACAACATGAAAGAGGCGTAGGATCAATTTCCTACGCATCTTCATTGCTTTATCGCAGTTTTCTAGGCCTCAGCGCATGCGCAGGGCGCCGTCGATGCGGATTACCTCGCCGTTAAGGTAGCCTGCCTCAGTGATGAATCCCGCCAATTGGCCATATTCTGCCGGATCACCAAGGCGTGCCGGGTTGGGCACATCGGCGGCCAGTTGTTGCTGAACCTCTTCTGGCAGACCGGCCAGCATGGGGGTCATAAAGATTCCAGGGGCAATGGTCATGACCCGAATGCCGGATGAGGCGAGATCACGGGCCATGGGCAGGCACATGCCCACCACACCGCCTTTGGAGGCAGCATAGGCGGCCTGGCCTTTTTGACCGTCATAGGCTGCAATTGAGGCGGTATTGATGATCACACCACGGGCGCCATCGGGTTCAGGGGTGTTTTTGGCGATTTCGACAGCGGCAAGCCGGGCGACATTGAAGGTGCCCACCAGATTGATGTCGATGGTGCGCTGGTAGGCATCCAAAGGGTGGGCGCCGTCGCGGCCGATGGTTTTGATTCCATAGGCAATGCCGGCGCAGTTCACACAAGCGGAAATGCGGCCCATCTTTTCGACCGCAAAGGCGATGGCGGCGCTCACCGATTCCTCATTGGTTACATCTGTTTGCACGAAATGCCCGCCGATCTCTGCGGCGATCTTGGGGCCACGTTCGGCGTCACGGTCCAGAATCGTAACTGTCGCACCGTTTTCGGCAAAATGGCGTGCGGTGGCCTCTCCGAGGCCAGAGGCGCCGCCGGTGATGATAGCGCAGGTCTGAGAAAGTTTCATGAGCGAGGGTCCTTCAGGTATCTGAACATTTGTTCAATAACTACCAGATCGAGCCAGCCTGTCTAGCGCTACATGGCGCTCATCAATTTTCTATCCCAACGCGCCAGAGGTGAAAACAGCCGCCCCAAAGAGGGCCAAAGCACCCAAGTGCCGCCCAGTTGTGAGAGCCGTGCCCCGGTTCCCAGTTTGAAACGGGCAAGGCCAGGGGCCTCTTCAGTATTGATCAGGCCGAGGTCCAGCTGAGTGCAACCCTTGGCCGTGAGCCAGGCCATTGTCTCCCAAATCAACAGGTTATGAGCCGAAAGTGATTTCCCACGCTCCGTGGCATGGGCAATGTGGTAGGTTGCGCCCCTGCCGTGGCGCAGGATCAGGATGGCCGCAACGGGTTCTGTTCCCTGAAAGGCCTGAAACAGCTTTGCCTTCCCTTTGTTTTCTTTTGCATAGGCCAGCGTCAGGTGCACGGGCCAGCTCTGATAGCGGCGTTGTCTCTGCTGGCTCTGGTCTGCGGCAAAGAGCCAATGACTGGCGTCAAGCGGCATGTTTTGACGGGTCACGCGCAGGCCGTTGGACTGCGCGCGTGTCAAACGATTGCGCCATTTCTGATGCAGGGCCTCTTTGCGGTGATCTACGTCTGTCGAGAGGTCGAGCCGAGCGATCCAGGCGGGGCTGACCAGCGGCAAGGCTCCTATCTCCGCCAGTTCGGGACTGGGGTGTTCGGGCGAGAGGATCACCGGGGTGCGGCCCAGATCGTTGGCCTGCAATGCCTTTAGAAGGCTGGAGGGGGCCGAAAGTGTGGCGCGATTGATCATGGCTAGAGGCAGGCCAATGGCCAGGCGGCGCTGTGTGACCAGGGCGTTACCCAACTCTGGCAAGATTACCGGGGCGTGCCCCTGTGCGGTCAGAGTACGGTGGAATTCCGCAGATTGTGCCAGGGCGCCAGGGGAGGGCGCGCTGGTGTCCTGTGCGGCCGGCGGGGGCTTGATATCGGTGGGGGCGTGGAAGTCCAACATGGGACCATTTACCAATCAGAAACCTAAATGATGGTTAATGGGAGAATGAAAAAGCAAACACCTGTGCTGGGCCAGATTGCGCCAAATCCAAAGCTGACTCTGTCGGCGGCCTTTGTGTTGGCGAGTGTCTTGTCTGTGCCGGTCTTTGTTATCTTGACCCTGATTGACTGGCTGTTTCTGTAGCGCGGCACTTGGAGCGCTGTGCTTTGTGAGGCTCTGCCTCACACTCCGGAATATTTTTAGAAAGATGAAAGTGGAAGGAAGCCGCAGGCCTAAGGGCGGTTGTCGCTCTTGAGGGAATATGGGGAACGAAAAAGGGGCTTCAAAGCCCCTTTTTCTTGGTACATGCGGCCTCGATCAATCCGCGATCTGAACCAGGGCGTGGCGTTTTTTTCCAGCGCTGAGCTTGATCGGGCTGGAGAGGTCCGTGGCGGTGATGAACAGGCCCGCGTCCATCAGGGGCTTGTCATCCAGTTTGGCGCCGTTTTCACTGATCAAGCGTTTGGCATCCTTGCCGGATTTCGCAAGGCCAGATTTGACAATCAACTGCACAATGGAAATGCCATCGCCAAGCTCGGCACTGGTCAAGGACAGGGTTGGCAAGTCCTCCCCTATACCACCCTTTTCAAAGACTTCTCTGGCGGTGGCCTCTGCTGCGACTGCGGCCTCAGCCCCATGCAGCAGTTTGGTCACCTCATTGGCGAGGATGACCTTGGCAGCGTTTACCTCTGAGCCAGCAAGAGCGCCGAGGCGGTCACATTCATCCACGGGCAGCTCTGTATAGAGTTTCAGAAAGCGGCCAACGTCGGCATCCGTCGTGTTGCGCCAGAATTGCCAGAATTCGTAGGGGCTGCGCATATCAGCATTGAGCCAGACAGCGCCATCCTGGCTTTTGCCCATCTTCTTGCCGTCTGAGGTCGTCAGAAGAGGTGAGGTGAGCCCATATATGGAATTGTCGAGTACCCGTCGGGTCAGGTCGATACCGTTGACAATATTGCCCCATTGGTCTGAGCCACCCATCTGTAGAATGCAGCCATACCTACGATTTAGTTCCAGGAAATCGTAGGCCTGCAAGATCATGTAGTTGAACTCGAGGAAGCTGAGGCTTTGCTCGCGGTCAAGGCGCGATTTGACCGATTCAAAGGCCAGCATACGGTTGACCGAAAAGTGCCGCCCGATATCGCGCAGGAACTCAAGGTAATTCAGCCCGTCTAGCCACTCCGCATTGTTGAGCATTAGGGCTTTGTTCGGCGCGCCGCTGTCGTAGTCAATGTAGGCTGAGAAAACTTTCTTGATCCCGGCGATATTGTCGTCGATCTGCGCTTCGGTCAGCAGTGGGCGCTCATCGGCGCGAAAAGAAGGATCACCGACCTTGGTGGTGCCGCCGCCCATCAGGGTGATTGGTTGGTGACCGGTTTTCTGAAACCAGCGCAGCATCATGATCTGGATCAGAGAGCCCACGTGCAACGACTTGGCCGTGGCGTCAAAACCGATATAGGCAGGCTTCACCCCCTGCATCAGGGCCTCATCAAGGCCTTGATAATCGGTGCAGTCAGCAAGGAACCCGCGTTCCATCATGACAGCGACGAAGTCCGATTTTGGGTGATAGGTCATAACATGCCTCGGCTTTTGGTTTGCGATCTGCTGTATAAGGCCCAAATGACCCACATGGAACCTGTTTTCAGGCAAAAAGCGGCGGTTTCCTGTGTAGGAGTTGCCTGCTATGCAAAGGCAGAGGCTCCGCAGCGCTATCCGGAGCTGCGGCAGGCTTTGCTGGCACGATAGAATGAGGCAGAAAATGAGTAAAGCGATCGCTAAATCCGGAGTTCTTCGCGCACTAGGGGCGATGAGTGGGACCTCCTTGGACGGGGTTGATGCTGCGGTAATTGAAACGGACGGTCATCAAATCTCAGGCTTTGGTCCCAGTCGGTATTGCCCCTATTCTGAGGCAGAGCGGGAGGCGCTGCGCGCAGCCCTGGGACAGTGGCATGGAACCAAGGTCGAGGCGGCCACGGAGGTGGTCGAGGCGGCGCATCTGGCTGCACTTGCTGGATTTGACAATATCGATTTGGTTGGGTTTCATGGCCAGACACTTGCCCATGCACCGCGCCTAAAGGGCACCTTGCAGGTGGGAGACGGTGGCGATCTGGCTGAAGCGTTGGACTTGCCTGTGGTCTGGGACTTTCGCAGCGATGATGTCGCCATGGGAGGCGAAGGCGCGCCGCTGGCGCCGTTTTACCACTTTGCCTGCGCCAAATACATCAAAGCGACAAGGCCGATTTGCTTCCTCAACCTCGGTGGCGTTGGAAATCTCACCTATGTCGACCCTCGGTTTGATCGCCCAGAAGAACCTGGGGCGCTCTTGGCATTTGATACCGGACCTGCAAATGCTCCGATCAATGATCTGCTGCAAGCACGTCTGGGTCTGGCTTTTGACAAAGACGGCGCTATGGCCAGTAGCGGTGAA
Organism: uncultured Roseobacter sp.; assembly: GCA_913054455.1. Lineage (GTDB taxonomy): Bacteria > Pseudomonadota > Alphaproteobacteria > Rhodobacterales > Rhodobacteraceae > Pseudophaeobacter. The sequence goes on along the minus strand of CAJXIL010000057.1, from coordinate 15,371 downwards.
GTTGAGACTGGGGCCTTGGAGCTGTTTCTGGCTGAATCATATTTCGCAAGAATGCCCCCTAAATCGCTAGACCGGAATGACTTTTCAGAGATGATTGGTTTGGTGAAGGAGTTGGGCGATGCGGATGCCACTGCGACACTCACAGCAATGTGCGCGGCCGCAGTTGCGCAGGGGATGGAGCATTGCCCCGAGCAGCCATCCGCGGTTCTGGTGACCGGAGGTGGGCGGCACAATCCGGTTCTTATGCAAATGTTGGGTGTCTCACTGGATTGTCCGGTAAAACCGATTGAGGATGTTGGCCTCGATGGCGATATGTTGGAAGCTCAGGCCTTTGCCTATCTTGCCGTTCGGGTGGCGCGAGGGCTGCCCACCTCTTGTCCAGGAACAACTGGGGTTAGTGCCTGCGTTGGTGGTGGGGTGGTTAGTGTGCCTCAGCCGGGTTGATCTGGGTTAACTCTGGCATCATGGGCGTTACGCATCTGTCCCCCTGGTCCATGAGCGTGGAGGTTTGAGGCGAGGCGCTGCCTCGAGCCTTGAGATATTGTTGGCCAAATACATAAAGCGGTTGGTCTTCATTTGGCCAAAAATATCCTGGGGGTGAGCGCTTTGGGCTCGAGGGCCAAAGCACCTCTTTTTAGAAGGTGAGCTATCTGACTGGAGAATAGTTGTGGAGCTCAACATAAGCTGTTTTGCAGATCTGCCAAGCACTACACGAGACAAATGTCACGAGAGCGGTATGTCAAAGCCCGGTTCTGCCAACTCAAACCCTTCAAACAGAAACCCAGGCGAGACTGTGCAGCTTACCAGCGTGTAGTCTCCGGTGCTACGGGCGGCTTGCCAATGTCCTTCAGGAACGATGAGTTGAGGCTGCCCGGCGGTTAGGTCAGGGCTAAGAAGATGTTCTTTTGCGGGGCCTTCGTCCGTCTCTGCCAGCGATAGGATGAGTGGCGCGCCGGAGTGATAGAGCCAGATCTCGGTGGCGTCGACCCGGTGCCAATGGCTGGCCTCATCGCCGCATAATAGGAAATAGATGCAGGTGCCGCTGGGTCGGCCTTCGTTTTCGGCGACCCATGTTTGACGGTACCACCCGCCTTCGGGGTGGCGGGAGAGTTGCAGTTTTGTAATGATTTCATCTGCAGTCATCGCCATCGGACCTTCATGCTGGTATTCCTGTATCTGAAACATATCTTGAGGCCATGGCTTTGCACATCCCCTTTGACAATACTTATGCCCTGCTGGGGCCCGGTTTTTTCAGTAAGCAACTGCCTGACCCGGTGGTGGCGCCGCAGTTGATCGCCTTTAATCAGACATTGGCTGATTTGTTGCAGGTGGAGACTGGGGACCTTGCGGAGATGGCCCAGATCTTTGCTGGAAATCAAATTCCAGCTGGAGCGGATCCCCTGGCACAGGCCTATGCTGGGCACCAGTTTGGTAATTTTAATCCTCAATTGGGCGATGGCCGTGCGGTCCTGTTGGGGGAGGTGACGGGTACAGATGGCAATCGTTATGATATCCAGCTCAAAGGTTCTGGGCGCACGCCTTACTCCCGCCAGGGCGATGGTCGGGCCTGGCTTGGCCCCGTTCTGCGTGAATTTGTGGTTTCAGAAGCGATGTATGCCTTGGGCGTTCCCACCACCCGGGCCTTGGCTGCCGTGTCAACCGGTGAGACCGTCTGGCGTGAAGGCGGTATGCCTGGAGCGGTTCTGACACGTGTTGCTGCAAGCCATTTGCGGGTTGGCACCTTCCAGTATTTTGCTGCCCGAGGTGAGACCGAGGCGCTGAAGAGGCTGACGACCTATGCCATTGAGCGACACTATCCCCAGGCTAAGGGACCGCTGGAACTGTTGCGGGCGGTGCGTGATGCCCAGGTGGGGCTGATTGCGGCCTGGATGTCGGTTGGTTTCATTCATGGCGTGATGAACACTGACAATTGCAGCATTTCTGGCGAGACGATCGACTATGGGCCCTGCGCTTTTATGGATCACTACCAGGCTGAGCAAGTTTACTCTTCGATTGATCGCATGGGACGCTATGCCTATGCAAACCAGCCAAAAATTGTGGTCTGGAACATGGCGCAGCTCGCCACGGCCTTAATCCAGCAGCTGGATGATCCGCAAGAGGCGGTGGAGGAGGCGACGGCCATTATTCATGCCATGCCATCGTTGATCGAACTCGAATGGCTGCGCCTGTTCCGGCGCAAGCTTGGGCTTGAGACAGTGGCACCTGAGGATCTGGACCTTATCTCAGACCTATTGCAGCTGATGTCTGAAGGGCAAGCAGATTTTACGAATACCTTCGGAGCCTTGGTCGAGGGTAGCGCTGCGGAGCAATTCCGCGACCCCAAGGCCTTTGAGCCGTGGAATGCGCGTTGGATTCAGCGCTGTGCCCATGAGCAGAATAGGGAGGCTTTGATGCGGGCGAGCAACCCGGTCTATATCCCGCGCAACCACCAAATTGAGGACATGATCGCCGCAGCCGTGGCGGGTGATTTTACCCTGTTTGAGCGCCTTAAGAAGGTTCTTGAAACTCCCTTTGTCGTGCAGCCGGGGGCTGAGGATCTGCGACGACCGCCTGAGGCGCATGAGGTCGTAGGCGCGACCTTTTGCGGCACATGATTTACGTCACCAGTCACCAGTCACGAGTGTGAAATCACTGTCTGGCCTCGGCGTGGAGGCGCCTGATACGTTCCGTCCGTCTTAATCCTAGGCAGACAAGGACGATCAGGTTGTTATAAACTGGTCGTTCTACACTGGCGTTTGCATTCTGCGGAAAGGGCCACCGTGTTTGACGATCTTCCACATAAGAAAGCGCCCTGCAAAAAGCAGGGCACCAATGTCGAGAGTATTTGCAGCGTGGGCGCTCTTTAATAGCTGAGCCCACTTAGGGTTAGCGTGCCTGACGGCGTCTGCTATTGCCAGCGCCACCACCGGTTCCGCTGCCAGATCCGCCGGGTTTGCCACCACTGCGGGCACCACCGCCACCTTGACCGCGACCACCGCCGCCACGGCGACGATTGCCACCTGGTTTACCGCCGGGACGGCCTCCGCGTGACGGGCTGGCGCCAGGAACAGGCTCCCAAGGGGTGCCAGAGGCGGTTGGGATGGTGATCTTCATCACCTTCTGGATTGCTTTCAGCTCTTCCATCTCATCTGGTGAGCAGAAGGCTACGGCCTGGCCATCTTTGCCAGCGCGGGCGGTACGGCCGATCCGGTGCACATAGGCATCTGGCACATTGGGCAGCTCGTAGTTGTAGACGTATTTAACGTCGGGAATGTCGAGCCCACGGGCGGCAACATCCGTTGCAACCAAGACCTTGATCTGACCCGATTTAAAGGCTGCCAAGGCGCGTTCGCGCTGGCCCTGGCTTTTGTTGCCATGGATGGCGGCTGCGGCAAAGCCGGATTTCTCCAGCACTTTCATCAGCTTTTCCATACCATGTTTGGTACGGCCAAAGACCAGGGTGCGTTCATCTTTGTGCTCGGACAGCAGTTCCTTCAGCAGGCTCAGCTTTTCCGCCTTGGCGATGAAATGCACCGATTGGGTCACCTTGGCGGCGGGCTTACCGGGAGGGGTGACTTCGATGCGCACGGGACGGTTGAGATAGGAGTTGGCGATCTCATTCATCTGTTTTGGCATGGTGGCCGAGAACAGCATGGTCTGGCGTTCTTCGGGCAGCAGGGATGAGATCTTGCGCAAAGCATGGATAAAGCCGAGGTCCAACATCTGGTCAGCCTCGTCCAGCACCAGAAAATCGCAGGAGCCCAGATCCAGCGCCTTGCGGTCCAGAATATCGAGCAAGCGGCCAGGAGTGGCCACCAAAATGTCGGTCCCGCGTGAAATCCGCTGAATTTGCGGGTTGATCGACACACCGCCAACCACCAGACCGATCTTCATCGGGGTGCCTTCGGTCAGGTCTTTCAGCGTTGCCGCGATCTGGTTGGCCAGTTCGCGGGTGGGGGCCAGCACTAGGCCGCGTACGGTATGGGCGGCGGGTTTGCGGCCATAGTCCAGCATGCGCGCAATCAGCGGTACGCCAAAGGCCGCCGTTTTACCCGTGCCGGTCTGAGCCAGACCCAAGACGTCTTCACCGTTCAGGGCATGGGGAATTGCGCGGGCCTGGATCGGAGTTGGCTCTTTCAGACCCATATCGGCCAGACGGGCCAGAACAAGATCGGGCAGGCCCATTGTTGAAAATTCAGTCACGTATCGTCCTTTCGCGGCTCAGTGCAACGTGCACGAACCGTTTCGGCCAGTCGCACACTGCGCTGGCTTTTGGTGGGGCAAAACCCTCGAACGGAGGCTGGCGATCGCCAGTCCGCTGGGATTTGCGAGTGCCCCACGCGTGATTTTGGGAACCTTGGCACTTCACTAGACGGCGGGTCTTTCGCGCATATCGCGCGCCCTGGCTGTCTCTGCTCACGCGGCAGGGAAGTATACCTCCGCTCCACATGGGCGGTTCTGTGGATAAAGTCAATGACGAGTTCATGTGGAATTTCGGTTTTCGTCTGCGCGCTGATTGACTACATAGGGAACCCAGACCAGCGGACGGAAAGCAAATCGTGATGACAATTATCGCTCGATGTGAGGCCAAAGGCCTGCGGATGACCGGCCAGCGCCGGGTGATTGCCCGTGCTTTGCAGGAGAGCGAGGATCACCCCGATGTCGAGGAGCTCTATGCCCGAGCCAGCGCATTGGATGCTGGGATTTCGCTGGCCACGGTTTACCGCACTGTCAAACTGTTTGAGGAAGCCGGGATCCTGGATCGGCTGGAATTTGGCGATGGTCGCGCCCGCTATGAGGATGCCGACCGGGAACACCACGATCATCTGATTGACATCAACACTGGCGAAGTGATCGAGTTTTGTGACCCTGATATCGAAGCTCTGCAAGAGCGCATCGCGGCAAAACTGGGCTATCAACTCAAGGGACATAAGCTGGAACTTTATGGGGTGCCGTTGAAAAAAAGCGACCGCTCTGACTAATTGCCACCAGGCGAAAGCTTTGGCCTGATTTAGCTCGGCTTAGCCCCCAGTTTGTGTAGCGGGATTTTGGTCATCAACTATTGTGAACTCCTTGCTCACAAACTGTTGTGTCCCGTGTCGCAAAAAGACTTGCGGCCCGCCTGCCTGATCCCCATCCACGGGGGAGTTGCTGCATCGCGCCAAAAACTCTGGCGCACCATGCGGAGCATGTTTTTCCGGAGGGCCAGGCATGAACAATCTTAACGGCATTCTATTCATCATTGCTGCCATGGCCGCCTTCACACTGGAAGATGCCTTTATTAAACGCCTGTCCGGAGAGGTTCCAGTTGGCCAGATCCTGATCATGCTGGGTATTGGGTCTGGGGCTGTCTTTGCAGCTGCGGCTTTGTACCGGGGGGATAATCTCTTTGCGCCCGCAGCTTGGCGTGGGACGGCGATCCTGCGCACCCTGTCCGAAGCCGTTGGTGCCATGGCTTTTGCCACTGCACTGTCTTTGGTTGATATTTCGACAGTCGCTGCGGTGTTTCAGGCCCTGCCTCTGGTGATCACTATGGGGGCGGCACTGTTTCTAGGGGAGCAGGTCGGCTGGCGGCGTTGGAGTGCGATCTGTGTCGGTTTTGCCGGTGTGTTGATGATTGTTCGTCCCGGGTTCGACGGGTTTGACCCTTCAGTCATTCTGGTGCTTCTTGCGGTGCTGGCAATTGCGGCGCGAGACCTGCTTACTCGTCTAATCGACAGTCAAGTGTCATCTGCTGTTGTCAGCTTTCAGGCTTTTGCTTCGTTGATTGTGGCCGGGGCTCTGCTTTTGCTGATGACCGGAGAGAAGGCCACATCAATAAATGGGCATCAGGCGGGACTAATGTTGGGTGGTATCGTCTTTGGGGTGTTAGGCTACTATGCCATCGTGACGGCAACCCGCATTGGCGATGCCTCTGCAATTACCCCGTTTCGCTACAGCAGGCTGTTGTTTTCCATTTTGATTGGCGTCCTTGTCTTTGGCGAACGGCCCGATGCCATGACACTTGGCGGTGCCGCGCTCATTATTGCTTCTGGGCTCTATACCTTTGTGCGGGAGCGCCGCTTGGCCCGAGCTCCGAACGCGGCGACCGCCCCCGGAGCTTGAAGGGACAGGGGGCGCAACTGCTGCGTCTTCGCGCTGAAGAACCAGCGCGGCCTTGCCTCGGCATCGATACCGGTGGCGCAAACAGGTAAATGGTATCGTTAACTGTGTCGTTTAATTGCCGTTAGCGATAACGATACCTGTTTACATTTGCCCCTCGGCTGCTATGACGCAGGCATCTTTTGTTGCAGTCAAGGACCGTCCAAATGAGCACAATTATCGACATTCACGCCCGAGAAATCCTCGACAGCCGGGGTAACCCCACGGTTGAGGTCGATGTGATCCTGGAAGACGGCACCATGGGCCGCGCCGCGGTGCCTTCTGGCGCCTCTACCGGCGCCCATGAGGCAGTAGAGCGCCGGGATGGCGATAAGGGGCGCTACCTTGGCAAAGGCGTGCTGGAAGCGGTGGCGGCTGTAAACGGTGAGATCGCTGAAGAGCTGGTTGGCTTTGACGCCACCGAGCAGGTTGCGGTTGACGGGGCGATGATCGAGCTGGACGGGACGCCCAACAAAGCGCGTCTGGGGGCCAATGCGATCCTCGGCGTCTCCATGGCTGTGGCCAAGGCCGCCGCAGACTTCACCACCCAGCCGCTTTTTCGCTATGTTGGTGGCACTTCTGCCCGCATGCTGCCGGTGCCAATGATGAACATCATCAACGGGGGGGAGCACGCTGATAACCCCATCGACATTCAGGAATTCATGATCATGCCTGTTGCTGCGGATAATATCCGCGAAGCTGTGCGCATGGGCGCCGAAGTGTTCCATACCCTGAAGAAAGAGCTCTCTGCTGCAGGGTTGTCCACAGGTATCGGCGACGAGGGCGGTTTTGCCCCCAACATCGCCTCCACCCGAGAAGCACTTGATTTTGTTTTGAAATCCATCGAGAAGGCGGGTTACCGTCCTGGCGAGGAAATCTACCTGGCGCTCGATTGCGCCGCGACCGAATACTACAAAGACGGCAAATATGTGCTGTCTGGCGAAGGCAAGGTTCTATCCTCGGCAGAAAACGTCGACTACCTCGCGGCATTGGTGAATGACTACCCGATCATCTCGATCGAGGATGGTATGGGCGAAGACGACTGGGATGGCTGGAAAGCCCTGACAGACGCCATTGGTGACAAGGTGCAGCTGGTTGGCGACGATCTGTTTGTGACCAACCCGGCGCGTCTGGCCGAAGGCATCCAGCGCGGTAGCGCCAACTCGATGCTGGTGAAGGTCAACCAGATCGGCACCCTGACCGAGACCCTGAAAGCGGTGGATATGGCCCATCGTGCCGGTTTCACCAATGTGATGTCCCACCGCTCGGGCGAGACCGAGGATGCCACCATCGCGGATCTGGCAGTTGCCACCAACTGTGGCCAGATCAAAACCGGCTCGCTGGCGCGTTCTGACCGGTTGGCGAAGTACAACCAGCTAATCCGTATCGAAGAAGTGCTGGGCGAGGTGGCAGAATACGCAGGCCGCTCGATCCTGAAGGGGTGATTATTGTACGATCCGGCTAGACTTTCCTGAATAGCTCGGCTGAGTGCTACGAAAATAGCCAAGCCCTGTGTCTCGTGACACAGGGCTTTTTAGTTGAGAAAGCTTCACGAAACTCGCCGCAGGTATTTGTGCGTTATGGCCGACATTTTGAATGCCAGGGGGCCGACAGCTAAGGATAAAACAAAGGCGATAGGCATTGCGGTCAAGAAACGGTTCATCCAGAGCCCTATCCAGCCTGAGGCAAAGTGCATTGGAAAGGCCGTGAAAATCCCGGTCATAAGGAGCGCCATCATAAAGGCGATAAAGAACTGCGCCAAAACTATGATGGACTTGGGTTGGGGAGGCTGGGGCGATTGAAGTTGGCTCATGCTTGGCATTCCTGTTTTCTGTATAAAGCGGGATGCAACGGGATGGCCTTAGCGCAGTTCCGCAGCACCCTGAAGAGGGAGCTGCTGCGGGTTTGGGCCTATGACCCAACTAACTCTGACATTGTTGGCCCTGGATAGACCCCATCAATGCAAGGGCTGGGATAACCGAACCAGCCATACGTTTTTCAGCTGGAGCTCGATAACATTGGCCAAACGTCAGGGTCAATATATAATTCGTTTATGGTTATATGCCCTTCCTGAGAGTACCTGCTCTCACAGATTTGCCCAGGGCTATAAGACCTTGGTCATCAACATGTATCTGTCACGGGGTTGGAACCTGGTGCGCTGGTACAGTCTTTGGGCCTGCTCATTGTCCCGGTCCACCTCTAGATGCAGCGCTTTGATTCCGGCCTGGGCTAAGGTCTTGGGCAGCTCAATCAGCACCTCCGAGGCGAGGCCGCGTCTACGCACTGGTGGGCGGATGTAGATCTCATCAACAAAACCATCCATGCCGCCAAACTCCACCGACCAGCCAAAGGTTACCACGATGTAGCCAATGGGCGCGCGGGTGGGGCCGATGATATAGACCGCGCCATAGGGGATGCCCTCCAGCAGCGGCTCAATGCCAGCACGTCGATGCTCTGGGCTGGTCTCGAGGCCTTCCTCGGCGTGAAAGGCTTCGACCATTGTGAGCAGCTTTTCCAGATGCTCTGGCCGGGCCAGATGCAGGGCGGCGCTCATAGGCGGGCCAAACGTTCGGTGATGAGGTTGAAAAAGCCCTCAGCATAAAGATCACCGATGAACAGGGCGTTAGGCCTGCGATCTGTAACACCCCACCAATCGGCGACGGTCATGCCCAGGGTGAGATCTGACTGGGTTTCAATTTCAACATTGATATGGCGCCCAGTGAAGAGGGCCGGCGCAATGAGGTAGGCGATGACGCAGGGATCATGCAGCGGCCCGCCTTCGGAGCCGTATTTCTCCATGTCGAACCGCTCAAAGAAATCGAGCATTTCGGCCGTGAATATACCAGCACGATTGCCCAGGTTGCGCAGGGCCTCGATACGCGGGCGGGTGGTCAGGGCCTTATGGGTGACATCCAGCGGCATCATGGTGATCTGAATGCCAGATTTTAGCACGATTTCTGCGGCTTCCGGGTCAACATAGATGTTGAATTCAGCCGCAGGGGTGACGTTGCCCACCTCAAAATAGGCGCCGCCCATCAGGACGATCTCTTGCACCCGCGCCACGATGTCGGGGGCAGCTTGAAAGGCGGCTGCAATATTGCTGAGCGGTCCCAGCGGGCAGAGTGTAACGCTGTCGGCGGGTTCGCGGCGCAGCGTTTCTATGATGAAATCAACGCCGTTTTGCGCCTGTGTCGGCATCGTGGGTTCAAACAGGTCGGGACCGTCCAGCCCGGTCTTACCATGAACCTCTTCGGCGGTGACCAAGGGGCGCACCAGGGGTGCTGCACGGCCGGCAAAGACGGGAACATCCGGGCGTGAGGCCACCTCGCAGATGATGCGGGCATTTTTTTGAGTCAGCGACAGAGGCACATTGCCCGCCACACAGGTGATGCCCAGGAGGTCGATGTCATCAGGGCTGGCTAGGGCCAGCAGCAGCGCGACGGCATCGTCCTGACCGGGGTCAGTGTCGATTATTATTTTGCGGGCAGTCATATTCGGGGTCCTGTGGTAAAAGGTGAGCGTCGCAGTGACGATCGAAAATGTCCAGCCGCGCGCCGGTGGAGCGTGCGGATTCTGAATATTTTTGGAAAGATGAAGCGGGGGTCAGCCGGATTTTCTCTCGTCTGCTTTTACGGCATCCCAAAGCGCGTCCATTTCTGCAAGATTGCTGTCTTCGGGGCGTTTTCCGTTTTGGGCGAGCTTTGTCTCGACGCCTTCAAACCGGCGGATGAACTTGGCGTTGGCCTTGCGCAGGGCAGCTTCAGGTTCAACACCGAGGTGGCGGCCCAGATTGGCCATGACAAACATCAGATCGCCAAACTCCTCTTCGACCTCGATCTGGGTCAGCTCAGCGCGGGCTTCTGCCAATTCGGCGCTTTCCTCGGCGATTTTGGCGATAACCTGATCGATTTGCGGCCAATCAAACCCAACGCGGGCGGCGCGTTTTTGCAGCTTGTAGGCACGAAGCAGGGCGGGCAGCCCAACGGCGACGCCGTCCAGGGTGCCGGTTTCCTGTTTGCCTGCGCGCTCAGCGGCCTTGATAGCCTCCCAATCGGCGGTTTGCTGGTCAGCGCTTTTGTTACGGTTTTCATCGCCGAAAACATGGGGATGACGCGCTACCATCTTGTTGGACATGGTGGTCACCACATCCTGAAAGGTGAAATGCCCGGCCTCGGTCGCCATTTGTGCGTGAAAAACCGACTGGAACAACAGATCGCCCAATTCGCCTTTCAGCTCATCCCAGGCCTCACGTTCGATGGCATCAGCGACCTCATAGGCTTCCTCGATCGTATAGGGCGCGATTGAGGAGAAATCCTGTTCCAGATCCCAGGGGCAGCCGTGGTTCGGGTCGCGCAGCGCTTGCATGATTTCTAGAAGCCGTTCGATTCCAGCGGTTTCGCTTTGGATCAAGGCTCTGTCGAAAGGGGGGGCTTTGGGTGTTTCGGGCATTGCAGCCTCTCTTATTCCTGTGTCAGATGCATCAATCCCGATCCTGGCACAGGAGTCCAGCCCATGGCCGTTGTAAACCGCATTGCTGATTTTGCACCCGAGATGAAGACCTGGCGTCAGCATCTGCATCAGATCCCCGAACTGGCCCTGGATCTGCCCAAGACAGCGGCCTATGTGGCGGAGCGTTTACGTGAGATTGGTGTGGATGAATTGCATGAAGGCATCGCCACCTCTGGCATGGTGGCGATCATCAATGGCCAGGGAGAGGGCGGCACAATTGGGCTGCGGGCGGATATGGATGCGTTGCCGATCCCAGAGGAAACCGGGGTTGATTATGCTTCGCAACATGCTGGTAACATGCATGCCTGTGGCCATGACGGCCATACAACCATGTTGCTGGGCGCGGCCAAATACCTTGCAGAGACACGGAACTTCTCGGGCCGGGTTGCACTGATCTTTCAGCCTGCTGAGGAGGCCATCGGTGGCGCCAGGATCATGGTGGAAGAGGGCACCATGGAGAGGTTTGGCATTGGCGAAGTCTACGCGCTCCATAATGCACCTGGATTGCCGGTTGGGGCCTTTTTGACCGCGCCGGGCGCGCTGATGGCAGCAGTGGATACGTTTCATATCCATATTCAAGGGGTCGGGGGACATGGGGCTATGCCCCATGATACCAAAGATCCCGTCATGGCCGCTTGTGGGATGGTCCAGGCGCTCCAAACCATTATTAGCCGCAACCACCACACGCTGGAGGATCTGGTGGTCTCGGTCACCCAGATCCATACCGGCACCGTTGATAATGTGATCCCGGATACTGCCTACATCAATGGCACGGTGCGCACGTTTAACCCGCAGGTGCAGGCCATGGTGATGCGCCGGATGGAGGAAATTGTCGCAGGCCAGGCCGCAAGTTACGGCGTTTCAGCGGAGCTGAAGTATGAGGTGGGCTATCCTGCAACCATCAATGATCCGCAAAAATCAGCTTTTGCCGCTGACGTTGCGGGGGAGATCTCTGGTCCAGAGAATGTCGAGGCTGATGGGGAGCGTGAAATGGGCGCTGAAGATTTCTCCTACATGTTGAATGCCCGCCCTGGTGCCTATCTGTTTTTGGGCCAGGGGGACGGGGCGGGACTGCATCACCCGAAATACAACTTCAACGATGGGATTGCGCCAATAGGAGCCTCCTTTTTTGCCCGGCTGGTAGAGCGTGCCCAGCCCTTGACCTAAGCAGAGGTGACAGAGGCGTGTAATTTCGCTATTCCAGGTTTTGAAAATATGATCAAATTATGTGAGTACTGGCCGGGGCAATGCCTTGCGCTTGGATCACTCCGCAACTGGAGAGCAAAATCATGGCACTGGAAGATGCAAAACACGCAATCGACGAGGCCTTTACCCGGGAGGATCTGAAAGGCTTAAGCTTTGAGATTACATTTGGCGGTGCGACGTCCTTCTTGCGGCGCAAATACACCAAGGATCTGAGTGGGGTCGATATTGCCGTCACCGGGGTGCCATTTGATCAAGCGGTGACCAACCGGCCAGGGACACGGTTGGGGCCGCGCGCAATCCGCGAAGCCTCGACCCTGCAAAGCCCGGATGAGCCCTATGGCTGGCCGTATAAGCCGCTCAGCACCCTAGCGATTGCCGATTACGGCGATCTGGCTTTTGATCATGCCAATGTGCCTGAATTTCCTGCGGCGCTGACGGATCATATTCGTGGGATTCTCGCTCAGGGTACGGCTTCGGTTGTTTTGGGAGGGGATCACTATATCAGTTTCCCCATTCTGAAAGCCTATGCTGAAAAATATGGCCCTATTTCGCTGCTGCAATTTGACGCCCATACAGACACCTGGCCAGACGACAATATGGACCGTATCGATCACGGCACCATGTTCTACAAAGCGGTGAAATCCGGCATCGTGGATCCAAAGACCTCGGTCCAGGTGGGGATCAGAACCACCAATGACGACACGCTGGGGGTAAATATTATTGATGCTGCCACCGTGCATGAGATTGGGGCCGTCGAGACCGCGCGCCGGATCAAAGAGATCCTGGGGGATCGCCCAACCTATCTTAGCTTTGACATTGACGGGCTGGATCCAGCCTATGCGCCGGGCACTGGCACGCCGGTTTGGGGCGGGCTGACCTCAGCGCAGGCCGCACGCATCTTGCGCGAGATCGCTGGTATCAATATCAAGGGCGGCGATGTGGTGGAGGTTTCCCCTCCTTTTGATACCACTGGGGTGACCGCAATTGCCGGAGCCCATGTGGCAACGGAAATTATCTGCCTTCTGGGCTGGAATATGAGAGACAATGGCTGAGTTCAATCAACCGATTAGTGGCAATGATCTGGCGCGGTTTTCCGGGCCGAGTACCTTTATGCGCCTGCCGCAGGCGACCTCGCTTGAAGGGCTGGATGTGGCCTTTTTGGGGGTGCCGATGGATATCGGAACCTCCTGGCGGTCAGGCACCCGCTTTGGCCCCAAGCAGATCCGCTCGGAGAGCGCGATGTTGCGCCCTTATAATATGGCCACGGGGGCGGCGCCCTTTGACGGCCTAAACGCGGGCGATATTGGCGATCTGGCGATCAATACCTTCTCGCTGAAGGAATCACTGCGCATCATCGAGGAAAGCTATCAGGCGATCCTGTCAGGCAATGTGATTCCGATGGCCATGGGCGGCGATCATTCGATCACTCTGCCAATTCTGCGCGCGATTGCAGCCAAGTACGGGCCTGTCGCGCTGGTGCATGTGGATGCCCATGCGGATGTGAACGACGATATGTTTGGTGAGCGTGAAACCCATGGCACCGTGTTTCGGCGTGCCTACGAAGAGGGTCTCATCGTTGCCGATAAAACCTATCAGATCGGCATTCGCGGCACCGGATACGGAGCTGATGACTTTACCGAGGCCCAGGGCTGGGGCTTTCAGCAGTTCCCCGCGCAAGAGCTTTGGGGGCGGCAACTGCACAATATGGGCGCCGAAATCCGCCGCGATATTGGCACGCGCCCGGTCTATATCACCTATGATATCGACAGCCTGGACCCAGCCTATGCACCCGGCACCGGCACGCCCGAGATCGGCGGCTTGACCACACCGCAGGCACTCGAGCTGATCCGCTCTCTCAAAGGGCTCAATATCGTGGGCTGTGATCTGGTGGAGGTCTCGCCGCCCTATGACACCACTGGTAATACAGCCCTGACTGCGGCTAATTTGCTTTATGAGATGATGTGCGTTCTTCCTGGCGTGAAGTCACGTTAAGCTCCTAGTTGGCAGCCCCTTACGGTGGAGCTGTCGGGGACAGGAAGAGGGCAGGAGCAAGATGGGGAAGGTTATGATGCTAATTTGGGTTGCGCTAGCGGCAGTGGTCGTGGTTGTCGGCTTTATCCGATTGGCTCCGGTTGATCCCTTTGATTGGAACACCCAACCAGAACTCGCCGAGGACAAAGAATTCCGGGGGGGCGTATTTAAGGTGGTGCGCTCCGGCCCTGATGGGTTGCAGCAGTTTGACCGCATTGCCAGCGCAGCCCCACGAACGAAACTATTGGCGGGGTCGGTCGAGGAGGGCATGGCGACCTATGTGACCCGCACAAAGGTCATCGGATTTCCCGACTATACCACGGCGCGCCAGGATGGGGATTTGCTAAAGGTCTATGCCCGGCTGCGATTTGGTCGCTCTGACCTCGGCGTCAATAAGGCACGCATAGATGGCTGGTTGTCATTGATGCCCAAGAACGCGGACTAGCGTTCCAACCCACTCTCGCCCCTGGGTCGGGGCAAACGGTCCTTTGGTCAGAATGGCTTACAGAGCAGGGAGCGGAGCCTGAGCGATCGAATAGGGGCCATCGCTTGGCTGGTTGAGACTGGCAGAGAGGCAATTGGCCTGAACTTCCCGCCACATCGGCACGTTGAGCGACATTTGGCACTGGGCCATGAATTGTCTCCCGTCGACATTCAGACAGCGAATTTCGCCCAGATCGACCCGTGCACCGGTTTTATCGGTGCAGTAACAGTCGATCACTTTACCACCGGGGCCAACGACATCGCCGAATGTGGGACCCGCCGTCAGGATTAGCGCAAATGTGACAAGGGCTCTGGCATGTTGCATGGAGCTAGCATATCACAGAAACCACAGCTGCCAAAGTGGCAGGATGACACCCCAAGAGAAGTATGAGGCGCGGATGATCCCCGAAGAGCGGCTAGAGCAGATCCTGCAACGGTTCCAGTATCTTGAAGCCGCAATGGCGGAAGGTGCCAGCGGGGCCGAGATCGCAAACCTGGCGCGCGAGTATTCCGAGATAAAGCCGGTTGCCGAGCAAATCACTGCTTACCGCCAGCTACTGACCGATCTGGAAGACGCCGAGGCCATGCTGTCGGATCCCGATATGAAAGAGCTGGCGGCCGAGGAAATCCCAGAACTGAAGGCGGCATTGCCTGGCGCCGAAGAGGCGCTGCAACTGGCGCTTTTGCCCAAAGACGCCGCCGATGCGCGCCCGGCCATGCTGGAGATCCGGCCCGGCACCGGGGGCGATGAGGCCGCGTTGTTTGCCGGAGATCTGTTGCGCATGTACCAGCGCTACGCCGAAGCGCGAGGTTGGAAGTTCGAGGTGATCGAGGAACAAGCGACGGAGCTTGGTGGCATCAAAGAGGTGGTCGCCCATATCAAGGGGGAAAACGTCTTTGCGCGTATGAAATATGAAAGCGGCGTGCACCGGGTCCAGCGGGTGCCGGTGACCGAAAGCGGTGGCCGCATTCATACGTCAGCCGCCACTGTGGCGGTTCTG